>NZ_PSVX01000001.1:0-117495 GCF_002932695.1 Rathayibacter sp. AY1D2
GCCCCCGCACCGACCGCCCCCGCCGGTCCCTCCTCCGCACCGCCCTGATCGGGACGACGACCGCTCTGCTGGCCGTCCTGGTCGTGGCGGCGCTCCTGTTCCACGCGTCCGGCGGACGCTGGTTCATCGTGCAGACGCCCTCCATGGGCACGGCCGCCCCGGTCGGCACCCTCGTCCTCACCGAGCCGACGGCCCTCGAGGACGTCCGGGTCGGCGACGCGGTCAGCTTCCACCCCACCACCACGCCCGACGAGACCTACACCCACCGGGTCGTCGAGATCGCCGACGACGGCACGCTCCGCACCCAGGGCGACATCAACGGAGCCGTCGATCCGTGGGCCACCGGCCAGGACCAGCTCATCGGAGTCGTCACCACGGCGCTGCCGGTGCTCGGCTGGCTCGTGCGCGGCCTGCCGCTGCTGATCATCGGCGCCGTCCTCGTGCAGCTGCTCACCCGCTTCATCGCCTCGCCCACCCAGCGGGCGTCGATGCGGATCCTCGGCCTCTCGCTCGTCGCGTCCGTCACCGTCTTCGTGCTCCGCCCGCTGGTCGGCATCGTCGTCCTCGAGGCCACCGTCGACAGCGGCACGACGAACGCCACGCTCGTCTCGACGGGCGTCCTCCCCATCCGCGTGAGCGCCGAGGGCGCCGACCCCGTCGACCTGGTCTCCGGACAGGTCGGCCGCCTGCAGATCCCGGCGCACGACGGAGACGCCTACGCCCTCTCCTCCGCTCTGCACCTGCCGTTCTGGGGCTGGGTCCTCTTCGTCCTGCTCTGCGCGATCCCGGTGCTCTACACGGTCTTCGTCGGCCTCCCCGGCGAGCCGGAGCGGACCGCCGAGCGCGGCCGCCGCGCCGCCCGCGAGGAGGAGACGGCATGAGCCGGCACCGCCTCTCCGCCGCCTCACCGGCCGCGCGGCTGCGCACCCTCCTCGCCCGCCCGAGGTCTGTCGTCGCCGCCCTCGCCGCCGCCGCCCTGGCCGCCGTGCTGCTCACCGCCCCGGCCACCTCCGGCGCGTACACCGCCTCGATCCTGAACTCGACCAACACGGTCGGCAGCGCCGCCGCGTTCTTCACCTGCGACGGCGCCCTCGCCGCCGACCGCGGGGCCGCGCTCTTCTCCTACACGCTCGCGCAGCCGAGCGGATCGACGACCGCGCCCGACACGGACTCCGGCCAGTACCCGGGCACCTACCGCTCCACCGGCCTCTTCCCGACCGCGATGGTCAGCTCCGCCGCGACGCCCAAGGCCTGCCCGCGCGACGCGGGCGGCTCCTGGACGCCGAACGGCACGAACCAGTACCTGAGCACGCCGCTGGAGATCAGGAACCCCGGCACCTTCAGCACCGAGATCTGGTTCAAGACCACGAACGCCGGCGGCAAGCTCTTCAGCTTCAGCGCGGGCGCCACCGCTCCCGGCGGCCAGTACGACCGCCACACCTACATCGGTGCCGACGGCAAGCTCGTCTTCGGCGTCTACAACGGCGCCGCGCAGACCATCACGAGCACCCGAGCCGTCAACGACGGGCTCTGGCACCACGTCGTCTCCACGCTCTCGCCGACGGCGGGCATCGCGCTCTGGGTCGACGGCGTGAAGGTCGCCTCGAACAGCACGTACCGCACGGCCGAGAACACGACGGGCACCTGGAAGATCGGATACGACAGCCTCGGCGGCCAGTGGCCGAACGTCGGCTCCTCGTACTTCGGCGGGAGCCTGCGCTACGCCGCGGTGTACTCGACGGTCCTCACGCCGGAGCAGATCCAGACGCACTACGCGGCAGGACGCTGAGCGAACGGCCCGGTCGGCGGCGCCTCCGCAGCCCTAGGGTGAGCGGATGACCGCCCCCGCCCTCTCGCGCCGCGCCCGCTTCCACCAGCGGTTCCTCGTGGAGGAGCGCGTGATGGCCCCGGAGGCGCGCCGCGGCCTCGACCGGGCCGGCTTCGGCCTGATCGGCGTCGGCGTCGTCCTCTTCGCGGCTTTCACCGCGCAGGTCGCGAGCGGCACCGGCCTCACCGTCCTCGATCCGGTCGTCGCCGAGTGGTTCCGCGAGAAGCGCTCCGCCGAGGGCACGGTCGTGATGGACGCGCTCGCCACCGTCTTCGGGCCGGTCTACCTGCCGGTCATCATCCTGGCGGTGCTCGTGCTCTGGTTCGTCCTCGCCCGCCACCTCTGGCGGCCGATCCTCCTGGCCGGCGGCATGCTCGTCGGGATGCTCAGCGTGCAGCTGGCCGCTCACCTCGTGATGCGGATGCGCCCGCCGGTCGAGTACATGCTGCTCGGGCCCGACGGCACGTTCTCGTTCCCCTCCGGCCACGTCACCGGCGTGAGCGACTTCTTCCTGATCACCACGTTCCTCCTCGCCTCCCGCCGCTCCTCCCGGAGCTGGATGATCGGGGGCTTCGCGCTCTCGCTCGGGATGATCGCCGGCCAGATCGTCGCCCGGCTCTACCTCGGCTACCACTGGCTGACCGACACGCTCGCCTCGGTGTCGCTCGCCCTGATCGTGCTCGGCTCGGTGATCGTGATCGACACCCGCCGGACCGCGGTCGTGCGGGGCCACGCGGACTGACCGGCGCGGCGCCTCCCTCTGCGGCGAGGAGCCGACCGCGGGAGCAGGCCCTGTCGTCAGCCCCGGTCGGCCGGATCCTCCTCGGTGACGATCGGCACCGGCTCCGTCACGCCGATCGTGCTGACGATCGGGACGATCCCGGTGCGGGTGAACGGCTCCTCGGCGGCCGGCGCCGGCTCATCGGGCAGCGGCGCGGGGTCGACCGTGGCCGGCGCCGACGGGTCGGACGCCGTGAGGCCGGATCCGCTGCTCGGCGCCGTGACGACCTGTGCGGTGTCCGCCTGCCCGGCCTCGGCGCCGTCGGGGTAGAGGACGTCGGCGGCGAGGGCCTGCTCGATCCCGCGGTCCCGGCGGGTCCGGGCGCGGACCGGCGCCACCGCGCGCACGATCGGGGTGCGCAGGCGGCGGTAGGCGATCCGGCCGAGCGTGACTCCGCCGGCGAGGCCCAGCGCGATCATGCCCGCCTGGAGCAGGAGCTCGATCCCGGCGCTCGGGCCGGCGTTCGAGGTGAGGCCGAGGACGCCGCGGTAGAGGGTGAGGCCGGGCAGGAGGGGGACGATCGCGCACGCGGTCGTCACCACGGCGGGCACCCGCATCCGCTCGGCCAGCATCTCGCCGAGCAGGCCGATCGCCAGCGCCGGGAGGGCGTTGGCCATGAGCGGCGCGAAGCCCGAGGTGGTCAGCGAGTCGGAGACGAGGAACGCGCCGGCTCCGGTGAGGGCGGCGATGAGCGCGGGCCGCGGCGGGGTGTGCGACGAGAGCGCCCAGGCGCCGGCCGCGACCCCGGCGCCGAGCACCTGCACGGCGGCCGGCCAGGGGCGGGCGTAGGAGTCGACCAGCACCAGCTCGACCCCGAGCGAGCGCGCGCCGTCGAGCACCACGGCGATGCCGACGACGATGCCCAGCGTCAGCAGCCCGACCTCGAGCAGTCGGCCGCCCGCGGTGATCGGGAACCCGTTGATCGCGTCGTCCGCCGCTCCCACGAACGAGAGCCCGGCGAGGAGCACGACCACCCCCGACGCGACGACGAGCGCGGGCGGCAGAACCGCCAGCTCCACGGGCAGCCGCGGCACGACCGCGAGCAGCACCACCGCCACTCCGGTCGCCAGCGCGGCGCCCGCGATCTGCTGGAAGAAGGCGGGCAGGCCCCAGCGGGCGAGCAGCTGGTTGACCAGGTCGATCGCGGCGGCCGTCGCGGCGGCGAGGAGCACGACGAGCGGGCCGCCCCCGAGCAGGAGCGCGACGCCCGCGGCCATCAGCGCGAGCGTGAGGGTGACGACTCCGCGGCGGTAGCGGTGCGGCTGGACGAGGATCGCGTCGAGCCGGTCGTGCGCGGCCTCGAACTGGTGGCGGGCCTCCTCGCGGGCCTCGGCGGAGTCGACGGCGTCGGCGACCCGCACCTCCGGCGAGCCCTCGGTGATGGCGGTGACGAGCGCCGTCACGCGGGCGAGCCGCTCGTAGTCGGCGCTGCGGGAGGGGACGACGCGCAGCACGCTCACGCTGGGGGAGTCGTCGCCTCCGTCGTGCACGACCAGGATCGACGTGAAGGTGAGGTCGACCTGGCACTCGATGCCGTAGGCGCGGCACACCCGCTGGATCGTCTCGGTCACCTCGGCTGCCGCGGACCCCAGCGAGAGCAGCGTCTCGCCCAGCCGCACGGCCAGCTCGAGCACTCCGCGGACCGTCTGCTCGGCGAGGAGCGCGCGCTGCGCTCGACGGCTCACCGGGGCCGCGGGCCGCTGCCCGCCGAGCTTGCCGACGACCTGCTGCAGAAGACGAGGAGAGCGCACCGTCCAGGGTAGGCACGCGGGGGCCGGTCCGGGGACGGGTTGCGCCGGCTTTCCCGCGGATGTCCGAGCAGCAGTCCTCAGAAGCAGGCGAGCACGCGGGTCGTCAGCCAGAGGGCGGCCTCGAGCTCGGTGTGCAGCTCCCGGCCGAGGGCGAGCCAGCGCTCCTCCGCCTCGGCGCTCCTCCAGCCCTCGAACACGTCGCATCCGGCGGCCCAGAGCTCCTGCCAGCGGAGCAGCGGTCCGTGCAGGGCCTCCGGGACGCCGATCGCACCCGGATCGTCGATCGGGCCGTCGACCGCCCAGAGCGGATACTCCGCGCCGTGGTCCGGGTACAGGCGGAGGTCGGCGAGCCGCCCCTCCCGATCGGCCCGCGCGCGGGCGAGGGTGTCCTCCTCGGTCGCGAACGGCGGGACGATCCACTCGATCTGCGTGACGGGATCGACGACTCGGCGTTCCACGGCTCCTCCTCCGCTCCTCGATGCGCGCACGACGGTAGCAGGGCCGTTCCGCGCCGCATCGGAGGGGGCCTGCCTACACTGGCGAGCGACTGCGTCCGCGAACGGGCGGGCGGGGCGAGGGGTGGGAGCGCATGAGGGTTCACGAGCGCGCGGTGCGGCACGGGCGGCTCCGGCGGCGGTCCGGGGTGCGGACAGTGGTGGTCGGGATCGCGGCGGTGGTCGGCGTCCTCGCCGTCAGCGCCACCTCGCTCGTGGCGATCGCGACGGTGAGCATCAGCCGGAACGTCGCCGACAACGCGGTCGATCTGGGCGTCGCTCCTCCCACCGGGAACGTGCAGATGGGCGCGGTCGAGGGCGGCTTCGACGTCCTGGTGGTCGGCACCGACAACGACGCCACGCAGGGCGACACGTTCGGCGTCCGCGACGACACGCTCAACGACGTCAACATCCTGCTCCACGTCTCGGCCGACCACCGCAGCGCGACGGTGATCAGCTTCCCGCGCGACCTGATCCTGGACCGTCCCGCGTGCACCGACCCCGAGACGGGCGTCGTCACCGAGGCCGCCGCCGGCGTCCCGCTCAACTCCGCGTTCCAGTACGGCGGGCTCGCCTGCGTCAACGACACCCTGCAGCAGTTCACCGGCCTGACGGTGCCCTACGCCGGCTGGGTGTCCTTCAACGGCGTCATCGAGATGAGCAACGCCGTCGGCGGGGTCCCGATCTGCCTCACCGGTCCGATCCTCGACACCGACTCGGGACTCGACCTGCCCGCCGGCACCTCCACCGTCTCCGGGTCGATGGCCCTCTCCTTCCTCCGCAGCCGCCACGGCGTCGGCGACCAGAGCGACCTCAGCCGCATCTCGTCGCAGCAGCAGTACCTGGCCTCGCTGATGCGCACCGTCCGCTCGGCCGACACCCTCTCGAACATCCCCGCCCTCTACGGACTCGCGCAGGCGACCTCGTCGAACGTGCACCTGTCGACGTCGCTCACGAGCCCGGCGACGATGATCTCGCTCGCCCTCGCACTGAAGGACGTCGACCTCTCGAAGATGGTGTTCGTGCAGTACCCGGCGCTCGACGACCCGGACTACCCGGGCAAGGTCGTGCCGAACGCCGAGGTCGGCGCCGAGCTCATGAGCCGCGTCCTCAACGACCAGCCGGTGACCCTCGCATCCGACGCTCCGGCGGAGGAGGCGCCCGCGGCGGAGGCGCCCGCCGAGGGCGGCGCGGCTCCGACGGATCCCGCTCCCGTCGCCGTCGACGCTCCGGGCCAGACCGCGGCGGAGGAGACCTGCGCGGTGCCGTCCGACTGACCCGACAGGTCTCGCGACGACGAAGGCGCCCGGGCGGTGTGCCCGGGCGCCTTCGTCGTGCGCGGTGCGCGGCCGTCTACGCGCGGCGGCGGCGGCGCACCGTCAGGGCGAGACCGCCGAGGATGCCGAAGGCGGCCAGGGCGAGCGGCGCGGTCGTCGAGACGCCGGTCGAGGCGAGGACGGGGCGGTGGCCGCCCGTCTGCGCCGCGGGTCCGGAGCCGGCCGGGTGCACTGCGGGCCCGGCGCCGGCAGGGTGCGCCGTGACGGCGGCGACCGCGGCGGAGCAGTCGGCCTCTCCGGCGATCGGGTCCTCCTCCGTCAGCGTGTAGTCGTAGGAGGTGCTCGCCACGAGACCGCTCGACGTGCCGCGGGCGATGACGCAGTAGATCTCGCTCGCCGGGTCCTGCAGCGGGTACTGGCCGAGGGAGATCAGGCTCCAGCCCAGCGCGTCGACGCCGACCTCGAGGCTCGAGCCGCCGCCCGTGAGCGTCTGGCGCGCACCCGAGGTCGAGAAGACGCCGATCGAGACGGTCTCGTCCGCGCCGAAGCCGAGGAGTGCGCCACCGCTGGTGGGCTGTCCGTCCGCCGGGGCGGGCTCGGGCGAAGCGCCCTGGGGCCAGATCCGGATCGCGGTGCGTGAGGGGACCTGCTCCAGCGACGACGTCACGGAGCGTCCGCTGGTCTCTCCCGTGGCGGTGACGGAGAAGGTGCCCAGCTGGTCCGCCATGGTGTCGGCGTCGAGCAGGACGAAGGCCTCGCCCGAGAGCGGGGTCGGCGTGGGGGGCACGAGGGCGGAGGTGCTGCCGTCGGGCGCGGTGAGCGTGACGGACACGTCCTCGCCGCGGTCGAATCCGCGGAACGAGGCGACGACGCCGTAGATCCGGAACTCTCCGACCTGGATGTCCGCACCGGCCGGGAGCACCCCGCCGTCCTCCCGGTTCTGGAAGACGACGCTCGTGTCGGGCTGCGTCACGGTCAGCTCGACGGCATCGGAGGCGACACGGGCGCCCGAGGCGTCGAGTCCCTCCGCGACGACGGAGATCGTCTCGCCGGGGAGCGGGAGGTGGGGGTCCACCGCGACGCCGTCCGCGTCGGTGGGGAGCCAGTCCCGGAGGCGGAGCTCGCCGGAGGCGGTGATCACGCTGGTGGTGACGGCCTCCTCCGAGTCGCCGTCGCGGAGCACGACGACGGCGACGGTGCCGGGCTGGAAACCCGTCCCGGACACGTCCAGGCCGCCGGCCCAGCCCTCCGCCGACGGGATCGCGGAGAACGCCGAGCCCGCTTCGTAGGTGGTGCGGTCGAGGGCGATCGCCAGGGGCGACTGCGCGCTCTCGACGGGCGCGGTGGTCGGAGCCGGAGTGGGCGCCGGGGTCGGAGTCGGCTCCGGAGTCGCGGTCGGCTCCGGAGTGGCGGTGGGCTCCGCGGTGGGAGCCGGCTCGGCCGGTGCGGGGCTCGAGGCGGCGTCAGGGACGACCTCGGTGGCCAGGGCGACGGACGGGAACGCGAGCGCCCCCAGCAGTGCCGCAGTGGTGATGATGGTGACGCCGTGGCGTCGTCGCGCAGAACGCACGATTCCTGCTTTCTCCGAGCCGCTGATCGCGGTCGGCTTCCCCATGAGCGGGGGACGATCGCCCCCTGTGGCCGAGTGTGTCCTATGCGGAACCTCAGCCTGTGCCGGATCCTGCAACGATCCGATCACGCCGCGCGGCGCGAGGTGACGGTTCGGTCACGGCCGGGCGCGGCGATTCCGACGGGCCGGTGGTCGTCGCTCTCCGGAGGCTCCTCAGACCGGCGGCACGACCAGCAGGACCACGCCGATCGCGGCGCTCACCGCGGCCACCACGCACCAGCGCTCCGCTCGTGTCCCTGCGGCTCCGCGCGTCCGCGCCACGGCGCCGAGCCCGATCGCGAGCACGGCGATGCCGATCTGCAGGGCCACCGTCGTCCGGATCAGCGCCCACGCCTCGAAGGCGCTCGCTCCGGTCGATCCGGTGGCGAGGAGCGGCACTCCGCCGACGCCCGCCGGCACCAGCAGCAGGCCGGATCCGATCGCGAGCGCCGCGACCAGGTGGGCGAGCACGTCGTCCAGCGCGGTCCGTGGGGGCGCGCCGACCGGCCCGAGAGCGGCGGCGCCAGGCCTCATCGCGACAGTGCGGAGATGCATGGGGCGAGCGTAGGCCCGGACCGCACCCGGGCGGACCCCCTGTGGAGGCCCCTGTCCGGTGGGCATTCCGAAGGAGGATCGGCGCTGAGCGAGTAGTCGAGGGCCCCGCCCTCCGGTCGCTCGTCGACGCCGTCCGGGCGGCTCGCTTCACGCCCGTCAGTCGCTGCTCCCGGTCCAGGTCCCTTCGATCACCTGGATCAGGTCGTGCCGCTCATCGGGGCCCAGATCCGGTTCGAACTCGACGACGAGCCGGTCCGACCGGTAGACGTCCCTCGTGTTGTACACCGTCGCCTGCCGCGCGAGATCGAGGGAGTGGTAGCGGTGGATCGACGCCCCGGGCCCGTCGACGCCCTCCACGCACCCACGACGATCTCCGCAGGCCTCCCTGCTCGGAGCGGCAGCGCGCTCGAGTCCGTCCAGCTCCGCGCGGGTGACGTCCCGGATCGTGATCCTCGATCTCGAGTCGTCGAGGAGGAGCCCCGCTCCGAAGACGGCGGCTCCGCCGACGACGGCCCCGACGACGAGACCCGCCGCCCCGAAGACGACGGCGGTCCGGCCGACCGTTCCCGTGGCTCTGCTCGTCGCTGTCATGGAGGTCCTCTCTTCGGCCGGCTGCTCGGGCGGACGGCGGAGTGCCACCGCATCCGGAGAACCCCCCAGCGCTCATCGGCGGAGTCAAGAGCGCACACCTCGATGGCAGGAGATGTGGCGCGATCATCGACGCGGAGCGTGCAGCCGCAGGCTCTCTCCGCTGGGCACCTCGGCCTCGGGCACTGTCTCGGGCAGGATCAGGGGATGCTCCTGCAGACGATCACCACCGGATCCGGACCGCGACACGTCGGGCTGGTGCACGGGCTCGGTGCGTCGGCGGCGACCTGGGGGCCGTTCGTCGAGCGGCTCGGCGCGACCGGCCGCTACACGGTCACGGCCGTCGACCTGCGCGGGCACGGCGCGAGCGCCCGGGCGGAGTCGTACCGGATCGACGACATGGCCGCCGATCTGGTCGAGACGCTGCCGGCAGGGCTCCACAGCGTGGTCGGCCACTCGCTCGGCGGCGCGGTGCTGCAGCGTGCCGTCGCCGGACTCGCGCCCGGCCGGGCCGTCTACCTCGATCCCGGGTTCGCCCTGTCGCTCCCCACGAGCGGCCTGCGCGGACGGCTGTTCTGGGCGGCACCGCTGCTGTCGCTCGGCGTCGCCCAGCTCGGGCAGGCGCGGGCGAGCGCCGCGGTCCGCGCCGCCTACAGCCCGGAGATCCGCGCGCTGCTCGACGACGCGAAGAAGAGGTTCGACACGCGGATGGCCGTCGGCGTGTTCCGGGACGTCGCCTTCCACCCGGTCCCGGTCGAGGCGCCGGCGGTCCCGTCGACGATCGTGCTCTCCGACCAGTCGCCGGCGGTGCTGCCCGACGCCCTGGCCGCGCGGCTCGAGCAGCGGGGCTGGCAGGTGCGCCGGCTCCCGGGCGTGCACCACGACATGCAGCTCGAGGACCCTGACCGGACCTTCGCCGCGATCGCCGACGTGCTCTAGCCGGGCGCCCCCTCCGCGGGTCGGGCGCCGGTGAGCGGGAACTACCGGCACATCCGCCCCGACGACCGCGGCCACGGGCGGCTCCGGACGGACGGACGCTCGAGCCGTCTGCGAGAGTGCTGGCATGTCCCCGCAGTCGTTGTCCGAAGCCGATCGTCGCCTCGTCGCCGCGTGGGCCGCCGACTGCGCGGAGAGGGTGCTCCCCCTCTTCGAGGCCGAGGCCCCCGACGACGTCCGGGCACGGGACGGCATCGCCCGCGCCCGAGCCTTCTCGCGGGGCGAGTCGGACGCGGCGGGGGAGATCCGGCTCCGCTTCGTCGCGGGTCGTGCGGCGCAGTCGGCGATCTCTCCGGCGGCGAAGGCTGCGGCGCGGTCGGCGGGACAGGCGTCCGGCGTCGCCCACATGGGAGCTCACGCGCTCGGCGCCGCCGCCTACGCAGTGAAGGCGGTCGGGCTGGCCTCGACGCGGGAGGGCGGCGAGGCCGAGATCCGGTGGCAGCTGGGGCACATGAGCGGTCAGGTGCGGGCGGCGCTGCGGACCCTGCCGCTCCTCGGTGAGGACCCGTCCGGCCCGCTCGGTCCGGGACTCCTGACCTCGGGTGTGCTCGGATCGAGCATCCGCGCGGTGCAGGCGGCGCTCGGCGCAGCAGCCGCGGACTGATCGCCGACGCAGGCGGCGCAGCAGAGGGATCGGGCGACGGCGCGCAGGTCGTCCCCCCTCAGCGTCTTCACCCGCGTTCGCCCACCGCGGATCCGGACGCGCTGCCGTCCCAGGCGGAGAGCATGCTGAGCCGATCCGCACTGTCGCTGTCCGCGTCCGGGCAGGAGACCACCAGGACGCCCCCGCCCACCGGCAGCTTCTCGCACGGGCGTCGGTTCGCGCTCGTGCACATCCCCTCGACCAACCACTGCACCCTCTTGATCGCCGCCGAGCCGGACGGCGCGCGCTGGTCAGCGAGTCCACGCAAGCCAGCGCTTCGGCTCGGTCCACACCCAGCCGCACCGCGGATCTTCGGATGAGCCGTGTGCTCATCTCGCGTCACTCGCCGATCGGCCGCCTGCCGTCGACCTCGAATCGCCGCTCCGACGGCTTCATCCACCTCGATGATCGGTCGCGTTGCCATTTCGCGGAGGAGGGGACGACGTGCTTCGCCGCACGATCAGTTCGGTTGAGACCGTCGTTCGAGCATCCACGGCCTCGCGGCCCTCGATGACCGCGACGAGTGTCCGAACGCTCACACGGCCGACCTCCATCAATTTCTGGCGGACCGTCGTCAGAGGGGGCCAGAAGGCCTCGGCCTCCTCGATGTCATCGAACCCCACGACGCTGACCCGGCCGGGCACGGGGATGTCCGCCTCGTGGTAGGCGAGGAGGACTCCTAGCGCCATCTGGTCGTTGGCGGCGAACACTGCGGTGACGTCATCCCGCTCTCTCAGCGCGACTCCGGCGCGGTACCCCGATCCGGTCGACCAGTCGCCGGCGAGGGTGGCCGGCGGTTCGATGCCGCGCTCACGCAGCGCCTCCCGCCAGGCGGCCTCCCGTCGCAGAGCCGCGAAGCTGTCGCTCGGTCCGCTGACGTGCCAGACCGTGTCGTGCCCGAGGTCGAGTAGATGCTGGGTGGCGAGCAGTGCGCCGTGCCTCTGGTCGGAGTCGACCACGGGATGGCTGGTCTCCCGGCTGGCGTCCAGGGAGACGACGGGAACGCCTGGCGGGAGGTGCACGTCCGGGTTGTCTCGGTAGTGGAACTGCTCGAGCACGATGATGATGCCGTCCAGGGCCTGGTCGGCGAGCACCGAGAAGGCGTTGCTCGTCTCGTCCCGGCTGGAGACGTCCACGGTGATGAGCGTGAGAGAGTACCCGGCCCGGTTGGCCTCTGCGGAGATCGCCTCGAGGGTTCGGCGGTTGCCGAACGAGGAGAGGGTCGAGAGCACCACGCCGATGTTCCGGTACCGGCCCGATCGGAGCGCGCGGGCCGCGCGATTGGGCCGGTAGCCGAGCTCGGTCATGCTCAGGAGGACCTTCTCCCGGGTGAAGGAGTCGACCTCGGGCGCCCCGTTCGCGACGCGCGAGACCGTCTGCTTCGACACCCCCGCCCGCTCGGCGACGTCGCTCTGAGACGGTCCCTTGTGCCTCGTCGCACCGGGACGGTGCGCCTCAGACATCCTGGTCGTCCGCGCGCACCGGGGCCGCGGGAGGAGGCGTCGCACGGGGATCCTTCTCGTTGCTCATGGCTCCATGCTAGAGTCCGGACCCGGATGGTCACGTGACCAAAAATCTCAACGACTGAGGAGCGACGATGGTGTCCCTGACGACAGCCCGACCGGTGAGCGCCCGCCGCGCCCGCCGCGACTGGCGGGGCTGGGGGTTCATCGGCCCGTTCATGCTCGTGTTCCTGGCGGTCCTGGTCGCGCCGGTGGTCTACGCGATCTACCTCAGCCTGTTCCGCCAGCAGCTGGTCGGCGGCAACGCGTTCGTGGGAGTGGAGAACTACGTCCTCCTCCTGCAGGACCCGCGCTTCTGGGAGTCGCTGGGCCGCGTCACGCTGTTCCTCGTCGTGCAGGTTCCGGTGATGCTGGTGCTCTCCCTCGTCGCCGCTCTCGCCATCGACAGCGCCCACCTCGTCGGCCGAGGCGCGTTCCGGATCCTGCTGTTCCTGCCCTACGCGGTTCCCGGCGTCGTGGCAGCACTGATCTGGGGCTTCCTCTACGGCAACCAGTTCGGCCTCACGGGCAGCGTCAACGATCTGCTCGGCGCGGAGATCCTGCAGCCGTTCAGCTCGGAGTGGGTGCTGGGCTCGATCGGCAACATCGTCACCTGGGAGTTCCTGGGCTACAACATGCTCATCTTCTACGCGGCACTGAAGGTCATCCCCGCCGACATCTACGAGGCGGCGGACCTCGACGGAGCGGGCGGCCTGCGAGTGGTGTGGAGCATCAAGCTGCCGGCCATCCGCAGCGCGGTCGTGATCGCCACCATCTTCTCGATCATCGGCAGCTTCCAGCTCTTCAACGAACCGAACCTCCTGAAAGTGCTGGCCCCCAACGTGATCTCCACCTACTTCACCCCGAACATGTACGCCTACAACCTCTCCTTCGCAGGCCAGCAGTACAACTACTCGGCCACGGTGGCGATCGTCATGGGGCTCCTGACCGCCGTTATCGCCTACATCGTGCAGCTGCGCGGACAGCGCTCCGAGGTGCGCTGAGATGACCGTCTCCTACGCACGCACCAGCCCCCGCGCTCGACGCCCGCGCCGCTCGATCCTGCTCGCCGTCATGATGGTCGTCTTCGTCGTGTACTCAGTGGTCCCGCTGGTCTGGCTCCTCATCAACGCGACCAAGAGCCAGAGCGATCTGCTCTCCACCTTCGGCCTCGGCTTCGGCGGCGAGTTCGCGCTCTTCCAGAACATCTACGAGACACTCACCTACCGCGACGGCGTGTTCCTGCAGTGGTTCGCCAACACCCTGCTCTACGTCGTCGTCGGAGCGGGCGGAGCGACACTCCTCGCCACGGTCGCCGGCTACGGACTCGCCAAGTTCGACTTCCCCGGGAAGCGGGGCGTCTTCGCCCTGATCCTCGGGGCGGTGGCGGTGCCCGGGACCGCCCTGGCCGTGCCGACCTTCCTGATGTTCAGCCAGGTGGGACTGACGAACACGCCCTGGGCGGTCATCCTGCCCTCGCTCGTGAGCCCCTTCGCGCTCTACCTCATCTGGAGCTTCGCCACCGAGGCCGTCCCGACCGAGCTGCTCGAGGCGGCACGCATGGACGGGTCGAGCGAGTTCCGCACTTTCTTCACCATCTCGCTGCGACTGCTCTCCCCGGGCATCGTCACGGTCGTCCTCCTCACCGTCGTCGCCACCTGGAACAACTACTTCCTGCCGCTCATCATGCTCAGCGAGCCGACCTGGTATCCGCTCACGGTCGGCCTCAGCCAGTGGAGCGCGCAGGCGACCGGCGTCGGAGCCCAGCCGATCTACAACCTCGTGATCACCGGCTCGCTGCTCACGATCGTCCCGATCGTCATCGCGTTCCTGTTCCTGCAGCGCTACTGGCAGTCGGGTCTGACCGCCGGAAGCGTCAAGCAGTGAACCTCCGCACCTCCTTCCTCCCCTCCCTTCCCGTACAACGAAGTCACTCGAAAGGAACTCCCATGACTCACTCCACCAGCAGGCGGCGTCTCGGCCGCTTCGGCACCCTGGCGGGCGCCGCGCTCACCCTCGGCCTGGTGCTCTCCGGCTGCTCCGCCGCCGGCGGCGCGACGAACTCGGACGCCGATGCGGCCGACCTGGACGCGGCCCTCGAAGAGGGCGGCACCCTGACCTACTGGACATGGACTCCGTCCGCCGAGGCGCAGGTCGCCGCGTTCGAGAAGGCCTACCCGAACGTCGATGTGAACGTCGTGAACGTCGGCACCGGCACGACCGAGTACACGCAGCTTCAGAACGCGATCACCGCCGGCTCCGGCGCGCCCGACGTCGCCCAGGTCGAGTACTTCGCCATCCCGCAGTTCGCGCTGGCCGACTCCTTCGTCGACCTGACTCCGTACGGCCTCGCCGACCTCGAGGATCTGTACAGTACCGGTCCCTGGAGCTCGGTCAGCATCGGCGGCGGCCTGTACGGCCTGCCGCAGGACTCCGGCCCCATGGCCATGTTCTACAACCAGGCCGTCTTCGACCAGTACGGCATCGAGGTCCCCACTACCTGGGACGAGTACTACGCCGCCGCACAGAAGCTGCACACAGCGAACCCCGACGCCTACATCGCCGGCGACACCAGCGACCCCGGCTTCGCGACGAGCATGATCTGGCAGGCCGGCGGCCGCCCGTTCGAGGTCGCGGACGACGGCACGACGATCTCCGTCGACCTCGAGGACGAGGGCTCTCAGGCCTTCGCCGCGAACTGGTCCCGCCTGACCGAGGGCGAGCTCTTGCCGGACATCCCGAGCTGGAGCGACGAGTGGTACCGCGCACTCGGCGACGGCACCATCGCCACGCTCCTCAGCGGGGCCTGGATGCCCGGCGTGCTGGAGTCCTCCGTGCCCGAGGCCGCGGGCGACTGGCGCGCCGCAGCCCTGCCCACCGCCGACGGCGGCAGCACGGGCGGCAACTCGGAGAACGGCGGCGGCGGACAGGTCGTGCTCGAGCAGAGCGAGAACAAGGCTCTGGCCGCTGCGTTCGTGCGGTGGCTGAACTCGGACGACGAGAGCATCGACATCTTCCTCCAGTCCGGCGGCTTCCCCGCGACCGTCGCCGACCTCGAGTCGGACGAGTTCCTGGCGCAGACCCCCGAGTACTTCGGCGGGCAGGCGATCAACGAGATCCTCGTCGAAGCGTCCCGCACCGTCAGCACGGGCTGGCAGTACCTGCCCTTCCAGGTCTACGCCAACAGCGTCTTCCCGGACACCGTCGGTCAGTCCTTCGTCAACCACGAGGACATCGGCAGCGGACTGATGGACTGGCAGGACCAGCTCGTCGAGTACGGCGACCAGCAGGGCTTCTCCGTCAACAAGTGATACGGAGTCGCTGAGCGATACGAGAGCGCGGCGCGGGGCCTCCCCGCGCCGCGCTCTCCTGCGCGGTCGAGGGCGCGATCGACTGTCCCGCGACAGCCGCCGCGCTCCGCGGGACCGGAGAGGATCGGCGCGGAGCGATCAGGGCCGGTACAGGACGGCCGCTGTGCCGCGGACTCCCGGCCGCACCTGGAACAGCGCTCCGGCGAGAGGGTGCGCGGCGGCATCGGCGGGAGAGTAGTCCTCGCGGGACGTCGTGATGAACAGGGTGTCCAGATCGGGTCCGCCGAAGGTCACGCTGGAGACCTGCGGGGCGTCGACGTGGACGACACCGATCAGCTCGCCGGAGGGGTCGTAGCGATGCACTGCCGAAGCACCCCACATCGCTACCCACAGCGCCCCCTCGTCGTCGATCGTCATGCCGTCCGGGCTCCCTGGCCGCGACGACAGATCGAGCGATCCGTCACGACGGAGGGCGGACCCCTCCGTGAGATACCGGTCGATGCGGTGGGTCGGGGTGTCGATGTAATGCATCGTGCCGCCGTCTGGGGACCAGGCCAGACCGTTGGAGATCGTGACCTCGGGGACCGCCTCCGTGACGACGCCCTGGTCGAGGGCGTAGAGGGAGCCGGCGCCCGAGCGCTTGTCCATCGCCATCGTGCCGAACCAGAACCGGCCGGCCGGATCGACCTTCCCGTCGTTCATGCGCCGGTGCACGCCGTCGCGCGGAAGGACGTCGACGACGGGGGAGACGGTGCCCTCTGGGGAGAGGGACCACAGGCCGTCCGCAGCCGCGACGAGCCAGCCGCCGCGCACGTCTCCGACGACGGCGCCCACGGGACCGTCGAAGGCGATCGGGGGGCGGAGCAGGAAGCTCGTACCCTCCGGGGTCGCGGAGCGGACGAGTCCCGCGTACTGGTCGACCCATATCAGCGTGTCGCCGCGCGGGTCCCAGAGCGGGCCCTCGGCGTGATGCGACACGGGCGGGATGCACACCGCGGCCTCCCAGTAGGCGGGGACGGCGGAGCTCATGCGCCGCCTCCCGGCGTCGCCGCGACCGCGTCGTCCGGGTGCTCCACGGGCTCCTCCAGGCGGCCCCGGGTCTGATCGACGAGCGCACGGGTGAGGCCGACCGCTGCTCCGGCGTCGCGTGCGGTGAGCGCGTCGGCGAGCCGGACGTGGATGGCCAGGGCCCGCTCGCCCTCCTCGTCGAACACCGGCACGCTGCCGGAGTAGCGCAGCCGGAGGGCGGCGAGGACGGTGTCGGAGAGCTGCGCGAGGACGGAGCTCGAGGCCGCGACGACGATCGCCGAGTGGAAGTCGAGGTCGGCCCGCGTGAACGCGGCGACGCGCCGGTCGCGGTAGGTCGCGGTCATCTCCTCGGCGGCCCGGACGATCGCGGTCAGCTGCTCCTCCGTGCCTTGGACCGCGGCGAGCTCCGCCGCCGCCGGCTCGATGATGGTGCGCAGCTGCATGAGCTCGCGGAGCTGGATCTGCGCGTCGTCCGTGTGCGACCGCCAGGCGATGACCCGCGGATCCAGGAGCTGCCAGTGCTCGCGGCCGAGGACGGTGATCCCCACCCGCTGGCGGGCGACTATCATCCCGAGCGTCTCGAGGATGCGCAGAGCCTCTCGGATCACCGACCGCGAGACGCCGTGCTCGCGGGTGAGCGTCTCGATGTTCAGCACCGTGCCCGTCGGCGGATCTCCACCGACGATGGCGGTGCCGATGGTGTCGACGAGGGAGCGTTGATGAGTCATGAGACGGGTGGGACCACTCCCTCGTAGGCGCGCTGCGGGAGCTGCGTGGCGAGCTTTCCGCCGCTCACGTCGATGAGCGTGCCCGTGATGTAGTCGGCGGCGTCGCTCGCGAGGAACACGAGCAGATCGGCGATGCTGTCGGCGGTGCCCCAGCGGCGGAGGGTCAGCGTGTCGAGCAGCCGGTCCTGAGCCGCCTGGGGCATCGTCTCGAAACCGTTCATGGCGCTCGGGATCATACCGGGAGCGTAGGCGTTGACCGTGACGCCCCACGGCCCCAGCTCGCCGGCGAGCACCCGGCTGAACTGCACGACGGCCGCCTTCGATGCGCCGTAGGCGGCCGCGCCCACCGAGGGGACGATCGCCGCGAACGAGGCCGCGTTGAGGATGCGTCCATGACCGGAGGCCTTCACATGCGGAAGCACCGCCTGCGACATCAGGAACACGCCGCCGACGTTCACGTCGAAGCAGCGGCGCCAGGCGGCCAGATCGAGATCCTCCACCCGGCCCTCGAGGTTGATGCCCGCGTTGTTGACCAGGACATCGATACCGCCGAACTCCTCGGCGACGCGAGCGACGCCGCTCGCCACGGAGTCGGGCTCGGTCACGTCGCCCTCGATCTGGAGGACGCCCTCGGGCGCGCCCTCAGGGAAGGCGACGTCGAACGCCGCCACCTTCGCACCCTCGAGGGCGAACCGCTCAGCGAGCGCCCGCCCGATGCCCCGGCCGCCACCCGTCACCAGGACGACCCGATCCGTGAGATCCATCAGCATGTCCTACCCCCGTCGTTCTGAAAAGTCTGCTTATTATAGATCTCATGGACGCGGAGATGCGAGTCGCCTGGGTGACAGGAGCCGGAAGCGGAGTGGGGCGCGCCTGCGCGACGGCCCTGGGGGAGCGGGGGTGGACCGTCGCCCTCTCGGGGCGCAGGACGCCCGAGCTGTCCGAGACGGCGGGACTCGTCCGCGCCGCAGGCGGCACCGCCCTCGAGCTGCCGTTCGACGTCGCCGCGGACGACGCCCGTGAGCGCGTCGAGGCGATCGCCGCCGCGACCGGCACCGACCGCCTGGACGCCGTCATTCTCTCCGCCGGTGCCAACACCCCGCGGCGGGCGTGGGCGGACCAGTCGATGGCGGAGTTCGCGAGCGTCGTGCAGACCAACCTCCTCGGCGTCGTCCGCAGTGCCGACGCCGCACTTCCGGGACTGCGCGCCGCATCCGGCGTGATCGTCGTGGTCTCCTCGATCGCGGGCTGGCGCCCCTCGCCCGGCGCCGGAGTCGCCTACAGCGCCGGGAAGACGGCGCTCGCGCCGGTCGTCCGCACCCTCAACGACCAGGAGGCGGACTCGGGCGTCCGCGCGACACTCCTCTGCCCCGGGGACATCGACAGCGACTTCCTGCGCCAGCGGCCCGAGGTCCCCGGCGCGGCGGCCCGATCGGTGATGCTCGCGCCCGCCGATATCGCCCGCTCGGCGATGTTCGTGGTCGACGCACCCCGCCACGTGCGGATCGACGAGCTCGTCATCTCCCCGCTCTCCCAGCGCTCCGCCTGATCGCGCTCGACCCGCGCTCGACCCGACCCGACCCCACACGACCCGCGGTCGCCGTCTTCACGGCGCCCGGACACCGACGAGAGGCTCCCATGAACCACCGATGGCTCCGCACCGGCGAGGAGCGCACCCCGCGCATCTCCTTCGGCGCCGACTACAACCCGGATCAGTGGCCGCGCGAGGTCTGGGCCGAGGACGTCCGGCTGATGCAGGAGGCCGGGGTCGACGTCGTCTCCGTCGCCATCTTCTCCTGGGCGAAGATCCAGCCCGCCCCCGACCAGTGGGACTTCGCCTGGCTCGACGAGGTCCTCGACCTGCTGCACGCCGGAGGCATCGGAGTCGATCTGGCGACGGCGACCGCCTCCCCGCCGCCCTGGCTCACGCTGGCCCACCCGGAGATCCTCCCCGTCACCGCCGACGGCAGGATCCTCTCGCCCGGGGGCCGGCAGCACTGGCGTCCCACCTCGGCGGTCTTCCGAGCGCACGCCCTCGAGCTCGTCGAGCGCATCGCCGAGCGCTACCGGGACCACCCCGCGATCGTCGCCTGGCATGTCAGCAACGAGCTCGGCTGCCACAACGCCTGGGACCACTCCGAGGACGCCACGCGGGCGTTCCGCACCTGGCTCGAGCACCGCTACACCGGCATCGACGGCCTCAACGCGGCGTGGGGGACAGCGTTCTGGTCGCAGCGCTACAGCTCGTTCGAGGAGGTGCTCACTCCGCGTCTGGTGGCGGCCCTGCCGAACCCGACCCAGCGCCTGGACTTCCTCCGTTTCTCCTCCGACGCCCTGAAGGAGTACCTCGTCGCCGAGCGCGAGGTGCTGCGGCGGATCACCCCCGACATCCCGGTCACGACCAACTTCATGATCATGGAGGGCAAGAACCACGCCGCCTACGACGACTGGGCGCGGGAGGTCGACTTCGTCTCCAACGACCACTACCGCTTCGCCGGGGAGCAGTCCTTCGACGAGCTGGCCTTCTCAGCGGCGCTGACCTCAGGCGTCGCGCAGGGATCGCCCTGGTTCCTGATGGAGCACTCGACCAGCGCGGTGAACTGGCAGCCGGTCAACCAGCCCAAGCAGCCGGGGGAGATGGCGCGCGACGCCCTCACCCACGTCGCCTACGGCGCCGACGCCGTCTGCTACTTCCAGTGGCGGCAGTCCGTCGCCGGAGCGGAGAAGTTCCACTCCGCGATGCTGCCCCACGCCGGCGAGGACAGCCAGCTGTTCCGCGACGTCGTCCAGCTGGGGGAGCGGCTGCGCCGGCTGGACGATGTGGCGGGGAGCCGGCGCGAGGCGGCCCCGGTCGCCGTCCTGTTCGACTGGGACTCCTGGTGGGCGAGCGAGCTGGAATCGCACCCCAGCACGCTGCTGCGCTACCGACGCGAGGCGCTGGACTGGTGGCGCGCGCTCGCCGACGCGGGCGTCCGCGCGGACGTGATCACCCCGGGCACCGACCTGACCCCGTACGACGTCGTCGTCGCTCCGATGCTCTACCTCGTCTCCGGGCGGACAGGTCGCGAGCTGACCGGCTACGTCGAGGGCGGCGGGAACCTGATCACCACGTACTTCTCGGGGATCGCCGACGAGAACGACCACGTCGTCGCCAGCGGCTACCCGGGTGCTCTGCGCGACCTCCTCGGCATCCGAGTGGAGGAGTTCCACCCGCTCCTCGAGGAGGAGCACGTCCTGCTGGAGGGTGACCTGCGCGGATCCCTGTGGACCGAGGGGATCCAGCTCCGCAGTCCTGAGACGCGGGTGGTCCGCCGCTACGCGACAGGACCGCACGCGGGCGAGCCGGCGGTGACGCGGCGCGCGGCCGGAGCGGGCAGCGCCTCCTACGTCTCGACCCGTCTCCGAGGGGGTGACCTCCTCGATGTCGTCGCCGAACTTCTCGAGGCCGCCGGAGTGGCCTCCGAGCTCCCGTCGGAGATGGTCGGCGCCGTCTTCCACTCGCGGCGGACGATCGACGGCAGCGGGTTCGATTTCTACATCAACCGCACCGACCGCCGAGTCGCGCTTCCCTCTGATGAGCCGGACCTTTTCGAGCAGCGGGCTGTTCCTCCGAGGGGAGTCGCAGTGGTTCGTCGGATCGGCAGCCCACTCCGCTGACAGCGAGCCGGGCGGCGCTGCTGCTCGAAGTGCTGATCCGCTCGATCGTGCAGCGCGCGGGGGCCGTGCCGCATCGCGACCGGTCGCCGGGAGTCGGCGCGTCCTGATCGGAGGCGGGCTCACCGGTCCGGTCGTGCCGACACCCCCCCGACGCAGGAAGGGCCGCCCCGAGGGACGGCCCTTCCTGCGACTCCGTCGGCCCGCGCTCCTCCAGAGGAGCCGGGCCGACGAGTGCTCAGTGCTGGCGGATCCTGTCGATCAGCTTCCCGCCGATGTCCTTGACCTTGTCGGTGATGGGGGTGCTCGACTTCGGGCGCTCGGTGACGGTGAACGGCAGGGTGATCGCCTTGCCGGTCTGGTCGCCGGTCACCGTGACGCTGTAGTCGCCGGGCGTGGCGGGCGCCTTCGCCGTGACGGTGAGGCCGCCGCCGGCGAGGTCGCGGGTCGCGGTGCGGTCCGTGAAGAGGGGCGCGGAGCCGATCAGCTGCGTGTCTCCGTTGAAGCCCCTCGCGGTGAGAGTGACGTCGGCTCCGGGGGCGAACGACGAGCCGGAGAGCTCGGCGGTGGCTCCGAAGCTCATCGAGCGGATGTCGCGGTCCACTCCGAGCGCGTTCGTGATGGTGAAGAACGTGTCGGTCTGGTCGGTGAGCCCGGCGACGTTCGCCGCGCCCGGCCCGTAGGCGGCGATGCGCAGCTGCGTTCCGGTGTGCTGCTGCGATCCGCCCTCGGCGGCGGTGCCGTACGACACCTTCATGGTGCTGCCGTCGGCGGTCTTCAGCGCGGTGCTGAGCGAGGTCGGCGGGGTGGAGTCGACGATCTGGCTGGAGTGGGCGTGGTCGGCGGTGACGATGACGAGGGTGTTGCCGTCCGCCTCGGCGAACGCGAGCGCGGCCTGGACGGCCTCGTCGAGGTCGACGGTCTCGCCGATCTGGCCGCACGCGTTCGCGGCGTGGTCCTGCTTGTCGATGCTCGCGCCCTCGACCTGGAGGAAGAAGCCCTGGTCGCCGGTGTCGAGGAGGTCGATCGCCTTCTCGGTCATGGAGCGGAGCGTCGGCTGCTCGGCCGGACGGTCGGGGTTCGCGACGCAGGTCTGCGGGGCGGCGTCCGCTCCGCCGACCGTCGCCGGGGTGGGCGCGTAGCGGACGGGCAGGTTGCCGGAGTTGAACAGTCCGAGCACGGGCGCGTCCTGGTCGGCGACGGTCAGCGCGTCGAGCTGCGCGGCGGTGGCGGGAGTCGTGGCGTCCCCGAGCACCTGGAAGCCGCGCTCCGCGGCCTGCTGGAACAGCGGCTCGCCGCTCCAGTCGCCGGCGCGGGCGACCTGCGCGAAGCTGGCCGACCCTCCGCCGAGGGTCAGGTCGGCGCGGGTGTCGAGGATCTGCTCGCTGATCGAGCCGAGTCCGCCGTTCTCCAGCGCGTCGTCGCCGCAGCTCGCGCTGTCGGGTCCGTAGCAGCTGCGGGCGTCGACGTGGGCGGCCTGCACGGCCGGGGTGGCGTCCTGGATCTCGGCGGTGGTGACGTTGCCGGTCTTCAGGCCGTTCGCCTTCGCGATCTCGAGGAGGGTGTCCTTGCGCTGCTGGTCGATGTCGACCGAGATGGCGTTGTCGTAGGTCTTGGTGCCGGTGGCCCAGGCGCTGCCGGTGGCGGCGGAGTCGGGCACGTAGTCCGGGGCGCCCTTGACGGCGCCCGTCGCCGGGTCGTCCGCGCGGTAGAGCGAGTAGGTCGTGTACTGGCCGGTGATCGGCAGGGCGTCGATCCCGGGGAAGCGGCCGGCCGCTCCGTACTGGTAGTTGCGGGCGACGGTGATCTCCGAATCGCCCATGCCGTCCCCGATGAGGAGGATGACGTTCTTCGCGTCCTGCTCCTTCACCGCTGCGCGCAGCGAGTCGGAGAGGTCGGCGTCGACCGGGGAGATGCGGGCGGCTCCGCCGGTGGCGGAGAGGTCGGCGGCACCGACGGCAGTGGCGGCGCCGGGTGCGGCCAGGGCGGCGGCGCAGACCAGAGCAGCGGCCGAGAGGGCCAGAGCGGAGCGTCCGCGGTTCGCGGAGCGGAACAGTCGTGTCACGTCGTGGACTCCTTGAGAGGTGAGACCCCGGAAAGGGGCACGCTCATCTCACTCCTCATCGCCGCATCGGTGGGTGAACGGTGATGCATAGCTGAGTGAACTTTCCGACGAGGGCTCTCGGCCCCGGCGGCCCGCCGGAGCGTCCTGCCGACCGGCGTCCTGCCGACCGGCGCTCACCGGGAGCGTCGGTCGGCAGGGGCGCGGTCGCCGGAGCCTTTCGGGTCAGCGCTGGACGAGCGGGACGGCGATGTCCGTGACGTCCGCGCCGATGGCGCCGAGCGGAGTCGCCGTGCCGTTCAGCAGTCCGATCTCGTAGAGCGACCCGTTGACGGCGGCGAGGCCGACCGAGCCGATGGAGCTGCCGTTGCGGAGGACGGAGTAGATGTCGAAGCCGGTCGCACCCACTGCGTCGAGGCCGAGCTTCCCGGTCGGCGCCAGGGTGCCGGCGTTGGCCGGGGACTGGATGGCGATCTGGTCGAGGGCCGTGTCGAGGACGAACAGGGTGGTCGCGCTGTTCGCGTCGAGGTCGTTGTTCGTGTACGCGGCCCCGGCGACACCGGTGGCCACGGCGGGCGCGGCGTAGCTGAGCGTGCCGTCGGCGACCGTCGCGGCGCCCGCGGTGGCGAACGGCTGACGGAGGTTCTGGCCCGTGTCGCTGACCACGCGGAGCGCGTTCGCGGCGGGGTTGAAGTCGACGCCGAAGGAGGTGCCGCTCAGCGCCACGGTGAGACGGGTCACCTGGGTGGCCACGCCGGTGGACGGGTTGATGGAGTAGACGCCGGCGCTCGCCGCGTTGTCGCCGACGCCGTAGAGGGCGCCGTCCTGGACCCGGTAGTCGATGCCGATGAGCGCGGTGTCGCCGCCGGTGAGGCCGGTGACGGCGACGCGGTTCGTGACCTTGCCGGGCTTGGTCGGGTTGAACTGCACGAGCTTCGTGCCGCCGTCGGAGAGTCCGACGACCCGCAGCTTCGCCGCTACGGAGCGGACCGCGTTGATCAGGTTCCTGTCCGACGCGCTGCTGGAGTCGCTGGTCGCCGCGGCGGGAGCGACGCTGCTCGCACCGGCGAGCACGGGTGCCACCGCCATCACGCCCGCGACGGCGACAGCTGCGATACCGACTCTGATGTTCCTGGTCATCGTGCACTCCTCGAGACTTGCGGTCGCCGGAGATCGGCGGCTCGGAGGGGGATACCGTCCGGAGCGCGCGAGCGTTCATCCGATGCGGAGATCCGTGCCCCGTCACTCCAGAGAGCCGTCGGCGAACTTTCGGAGCGCGGCGCCGTAGCGGTCCGGGTCCCGGTGGTCGCTGTCGGTCAGGATCAGCACCGAGCCGGAGACAGCGCGGGTGTACTCGCCGCGGCAGGGGAGGGTGACCACCGTCCTCAGTCCGGCCTCCCAGGCGGGGACGAGGGAGCCGAGGCAGCGCCGCTCCGGGGCGGCGTCCAGCGGGACGTCCCGCGCGTCCATCCGGGCGGACCGCAGCTCGTCGTGCCAGGCGCGGAAGGGGGCTCCGAGGGAGTCGTCGCCGAAGCGCTCGCGCCAGCCGGGGCCGCGAGCGAGGTCGAGGAGGCGTGCGCGCTCGAGCGATCCGTCGGCGGTGCTGGAGAGCTGCCGGAGTAGCGGGCCGGTCTCGACCGCCAGATGCTCGACGCAGTCCTGCCACAGCTGAGGCCAGGCGCGCTGCTCGTCGGCGCCGGGCTCCGCCGACCCGACCCGTTCCGGGGACCGCTCGAGCGGCGGCGGCCCGTCGCCCGCCGGAGTGAAGCCCCACGCTTCGCGGATCCAGAGGAGCTCGAGCAGCGCCGCGGGGTTGTCCTCGACCGTGATGACCATCTCCGACGGCCAGGGGTCGCCGGGAAGAGGACGGGATGCGCGCATGAGAGGAGCTCCTTCCGAGGGGATGAGGTCGGATCGTGCCGGAGAAGGCTCCAGGGAGGCTGGACTCGCGTCGGCCGACGCGCCACTCCTCCGTGCTCCCAGCGGCGTCGCCGGTGATCCTCCGCGCCGGCGGTCCAGGACAGCGCCGAGCGCCTCCCGAATGTCGGTGCCCCCGACCTACACTCGGACGCGTTCGAACACACGTTCGATGCGATGAGGAGGGAGCCGACCATGAGCGTGACCGTCGTGGAGCGCATCGCGACTCCGGCCTCGGACGCCGTCGCCGTCACCTTCCTCGTCACCAGCGAGGCGGTGGCGGCGGGGTTCCCGTCGCCGGCGCAGGACTACTTCTACGGGTCCCTCGACCTCAACGACCACCTGATCCGCGACAGGACGTCGACGTTCATCGTCCGCGTCTCGGGCGAGAGCATGGTCGGCGCGGGCATCAGCGACGGCGACGAACTCGTGGTCGACCGGTCGATCACGCCGACGCACGGGAGCGTCGTCATCGCGATCCTGGACGGCGAGCTGACCGTCAAGCGCCTCGAGCTGCACCCCGGGGGAGTGGTGCTGCGGGCCGAGAACCCGGAGTACCCGCCGATCCACGTCGCCGAGCTGAGCGACCTCCAGGTGTGGGGCGTCGTCACCGTCTGCCTCCACCGGCTGCACCGTGCGCTCTGAGCGGCGCATCGCCCTGGTCGACGTGAACTCGTTCTACGTCTCCTGCGAGCGGCTGTTCGATCCGAGACTCGCGGGCCGGCCCGTCGTCGTCCTCTCGAACAACGACGGCTGCGTGGTCGCCCGCTCCGACGAGGTGAAGAGGCTCGGGATCGAGAACGGCACGCCCTGGTTCCAGATCGAACCCCTGATCCGCTCGGGCCGCCTCCCGGAGGTGATCGCCCGATCGAGCAACTACGAGCTCTACGGCGAGCTGTCCGCGCGCGTCATGGAGCTGCTGGGCCGCTACTCCGCCTGGCAGGAGGTGTACTCGATCGACGAGTCCTTCCTCGGCATCGACGGCGATGTGGCGCAGCGGGCGAAGATCGGCCGGGCGATGCGGGCGGCGGTCGCGAAGAACGTCGGGCTGCCCGTCTGCGTCGGATTCGGGCCGAGTAAGACGCTCGCGAAGTTCGTCAACAAGGGCGGAGCGAAGAAGCACCCGCGCCTCGGCGGGGTCTGCGACACGGACTGGTACACGCCCGAGCAGCTCGATGCGCTCATGGCCTCGCAGCACGTGACGGAGCTGTGGGGCGTCGCCGGCCGCACCGGGAAGCGCCTCGCGGAGCTGTCCATCCACACCGTCCGCGACCTCCGCGACGCGGACCCCGCGCTGATCCGCAAGAAGTTCTCGGTCGTCCTGCAGCGCTCCGTCTACGAGCTGCGCGGCGTCGACTGCATCCCGCTCGAGGCCGCCCGCACCGTCCGCGACCAGCTGATCTTCTCCCGGTCGTTCGCCACTCCCGTGACGACGATCAGCGACATGGAGCAGGTGCTCTCCGTCTACGCGCAGCGCGCCGCCCACCGCCTCCGCGCTCAGGAGTCGGTCACCAGGACGATGAGCGCGTTCGCGTCGACGTCGCCGTTCGCGGACGCGCCCTACGAGTCCGCCGGCGGCCTGGCCGGCTTCCCCGTCCCCACGGACGACCCGGTGGCGATGGTGAGGGCCGCGATCGGCACCCTGCGCCCGCGGCTGCGGGAGGGCGCGCGCTACGTGCGGGCCGGCGTCATCCTCACGAACCTGTCGCCGCGGAACTCCCACGCGCTGCTCGAGATCTTCGACACCGCCTTCGACACGAAGGGCCTCGGCGCCACCATCGACGCCGTGACGAAGCGCCACGGCCGGTCCGCGGTCGGCCTCGGGCTGGCGGGCATCCGCACGGGGCCGGTGTGGACGATGAGGCGCGACGCCCTCTCGCTCCGGGCGACGACGCACTGGGGAGAGCTGGCGACGGCCCACGCGCGGTGAGCCCGCCGGCGGGGAGATCGGGTCATCCGACGCGTAGGCGCCCGGGGCGCTCTCGGGCAGGCTCGTCGCCATCGACGAGTGTCGGTGCGGGGACGGCGGGAGGACCCATGGCCGAGAGCTGGCAGGACGCGTCGGTGCGGGGCGTCGCGATGATCGAGAACGAGCTGGTCGTGCGCGACTTCCTCGAGGTGTGGAGCGCTCGCGACAGCCGCCAGCTCATCCCGTTCCTGCATCCGGAGGTCGTCTACAGCGCGTCGAGTTCGCAGGAGATCGCGGGGCGGGCGCGGGTCCTCGAGATGTGCGACGAGGTCCACCGGGCGTTCACCGAGATCCGGATCGCCCTCGTCACGATCGCCGTCGCCGGCAGCGTCGTCCTCACCGAGCACGCCCTGCACCTCCGCTCGGACACGGGGGAGGGCCACTGGCTCCGCTGCTTCGGGAGCTACGAGCTCCGCGGCGAGCAGATCGTCACCTGGCGGCAGCTCCATGGGTGAGGGCCGCGCGTGACGGCGGTGACCGGCCCCGCGCGCCTCAGGCTCGCCCTGGTGCTGCTGGCCATCGCCTCGGGCGCGACCGACGCGTTCGCGTTCCTCCTGCTCGGCGGCATCTTCACCGCGAACATGACGGGCAACCTGGTGCTGCTGGGGCTGTACCCCCGCTCCGCCTGGCTGACGACCGCGGCCGGAGCGGTCACGGCGATCGTCTTCTTCGCCGGAGCGGTCTACGCCGGGTTCCGCACGACCCGGGCGCGCACGCCGTCGACCGGCGACGGGAGACGTCCGCTCCGCGCGATCGCGCTCGTGGGGGTCGTCCTGCAGCTCGCCGTCGCGGTCGCCTGGCCGACGGTGCAGGGCGGCACGTCGCTGCTCGTGGACTGCGCGTTCATCGCGACCAGCGCGGCGGCGCTGGGGATGCAGACCGTGCTCGCGAAGCGGATCTCCGGCGCCGCCGGCCTGACGACCACGTTCGTCACGGGCACGCTCACGAGCCTGATGCAGGAGCTCGCCGAGCGCTCGTCCGGGTCGAGGACCGTCCAGGCGCTCATCGTCGCGAGCCTCGCGGTCGGGGCCGTCGTCGGAGCGGCGACCGTGACGCTCGCTCCGGCCTGGGCCCCGACGCCGGCCCTGGTGCTCTCGGCGGTCGCCGTCGTGCTTCTCTTCGCGCACCGCGCGCGAGCCGTGCCCGCGGGAGCGGAGCCCGGGGCCCCGCGTCCCGCGTGACCGGGATCAGGCGTCGAGCGCCCACTTCGGCCGGACCCAGTGGCAGGTGTAGCCGCCGGGGTGCTTGCGCAGGTAGTCCTGGTGCTCCTCCTCGGCGTCCCAGAACTCGCCGGCGGGCTCGACCTCGGTGACGACCGGTCCGGGCCAGCGGCCCGACGCGTCGATCTCGGTGATCGTCTGGCGCGCGACCCTCTCCTGCTCAGGCGAGAGGAAGAGGATCACGGAGCGGTAGGCCGTGCCGATGTCGTTGCCCTGACGGTTCTTCGTCGTCGGGTCGTGCACCTGGAAGAAGAACTCGAGCAGGTCGCGGTAGGAGAGCTGCTCGGGATCGAACTCGATCTCGACCGCCTCCGCGTGGTCGCCGTGGTGGCGGTAGGTCGCGTTCGGCGTGCTGCCGCCGGCGTACCCGGCGCGGGTGCTGAAGACGCCCGGCATGTCGCGGATGAGCTCCTGGAGCCCCCAGAAGCATCCGCCCGCGAGGATCGCGCGCTCCTCGGCCATCAGACGCCTGCCTTCGTGTCGTGCGCGGACTCGCGCGGAGAGATCATCATGCGGGCAAGTCCATCACGACCGGGGACGTCGCGGCGAGCGTCGGACGACTCTCCGAGCAGACCGTCGGCGGGGGAGCCGAGCGTGTCCCGCCCGAGCGCTCCGTCACTGCGATCGGTACGCCGCCGGAGATGCACCGGTGGGAACGAGTCATCTGACCGGGTCGCTCCGGGTGCCCCCGTTCCTACGCTCGTCGGTACAACCGAGGAGAGAGCGGAGCGGACCATGGAGCAGCCGAACGTCGAGACGCGCAGTGCACGGCGGGTGATCGAGACCCTGACCGCCAACGGCGTGAAGTACGTCTTCGGGATCCCGGGAGCGAAGATCGACGCGGTCTTCGACGTCCTCGCCGACGAGGGGCCGGAGCTGATCGTCTGCCGGCACGAGCAGAACGCCGCCTTCATGGCTGCCGCGGTGGGACGGCTGACGGGCAGCCCGGGCGTCGTCCTCGTGACCTCCGGCCCCGGCACGACCAACCTCGCCACCGGCCTGCTCACGGCCAACACGGAGCAGGACCCGGTCGTCGCGCTCGCCGGGGCCGTGCAGCTCTCCGACCGCCTCAAGCGCACGCACCAGTCGATGGATGCGGCCGCCTTCCTCACCACCGTGACGAAGTACACGGTCGAGTCGACGGATCCGGACGACGTCTCGGAGGCGGTCAGCAACGCCTTCCGCGCCGCCGTCACCGAGCCCCGAGGCGCCGCGGCGGTCGTCCTGTCGGCCAGCGTGATGGCCGCGCCGACCTCGCAGGTCATCACCCGGGCGGCCACGGGGCCGACGAGCGGTCCGGCGCGCGCCGAGGACCTCACGCACGCCGCCGACCTGATCAACACCGCGGAGCGGCCCGTCCTCCTCGTGGGCCTCCGCGCGTCGGAGCCGGAGACCGTCGCGGCCCTGCGGGCCCTGATCAGCGAGACGGAGCTGCCGGTGATCGAGACGTTCCAGGCGGCCGGCCTCGTCTCCCGCGAGCTCGAGGACCACTACCTGGGCCGCGTCGGCCTCTTCAAGAACCAGCCCGCCGACCTCGCCCTCGCCGAGTCCGATCTCGTCGTCGCGATCGGCTACGACGCCGTCGAGTACGACCCGGT
This sequence comes from Rathayibacter sp. AY1D2, assembly GCF_002932695.1. Lineage (NCBI taxonomy): Bacteria > Bacillati > Actinomycetota > Actinomycetes > Micrococcales > Microbacteriaceae > Rathayibacter > Rathayibacter sp. AY1D2. Next base: position 29,513 of record NZ_PSVX01000001.1, read on the forward strand.
GATCTGGAACAGCGACGTCGACCGTCGGATCGTCCACATCGACTCCGTCGACGCCCCGCTGGACAACCACTACCTGCCGGCGCTGGAGCTGAAGGGCGATCTCGCGCAGACGGTCGCGGCCCTCACGCCCCTCGTCTCCGGCCTGCAGCTCGACGAGGACGCGGCCGACCGGGTCGCCCGGCACCGGAGCGAGCTGGAGCGGATCGACGACGCGGCGCGGACGGCCGAGGCGGCTCCCGGGACCGTCGATCCCGCCCGCCTCGTGCTCCTGATGCGCGACCTGCTCTCGGACGACGCCACCGTGGCCTGCGACATCGGCTCGAACTACATCTTCATGGCCCGGCACTTCCGCGTGTACGAGCCCAAGCACCTGCTCTTCTCGAACGGGCAGCAGACCCTCGGCGTCTCCTTCCCGTGGGGCATGGCGGCGAGCCTCCTGCGCCCCGGGACCCCGGTGGTCTCCGTCTCGGGTGACGGAGGGTTCCTGTTCTCCGCGACGGAGATCGAGGCGGCGACGCGGCTCGGCCTCTCGTTCACGCACGTGATCATGCGGGACGACACCTACGACATGGTCGGCTTCCAGCAGCTGCTGAAGTACGGCCGCAAGTCCGGGGTCCAGCTCGGCGACTACGACATCGAGAAGTTCGCCGCGGCGTTCGGCGCCACGGGCAGGCGGGTGAGCGGCCTCGCCGAGTTCGAGGAGGCCTTCCGCGCCTCCCTCGCCGAGCCGGGCGTCTCGATCATCGACGTCGCGGTGGACTACAGCCGCAACGTCGACATCGCCGCCCACCTGGTCGAGGACGCCTTCGAATGAGCACGCACACGGTCGACTCGACCGACGACTACGCGATCTACCAGAGCTCGACCATGGCCGCCCTGCTGGCCGGGGTCTACGACGGGGACCTGACGATCGGCGAGCTGCTCACCCACGGCGACCTCGGGCTGGGCACCTTCAACCACCTGGACGGCGAGATGGTGATCGTCGACGGCGTCTGCTACCACCTGCGCAGCGACGGCTCCGTCCAGGTCGCGGACGGCGACGACCGGACGCCCTTCGCCGCCGTGCTGCCCTTCCACGCGACCACGACGTTCACGGTGGAGGAGCCGACCGGTCTCGCCGGCCTCACCCGGCTGATCGACGACGCGGTCGACGGCGGGAACATCCCCGTCGCCCTGCGGATCGACGGCCGGTTCACCGAGGTCCGAACCCGGACCGTGGGCGCGCAGACCGAGCCGTACCCGCCCCTGATCGAGGCGACCGCCCACCAGAGCGTCACCGGCATCGCCGACACCCGCGGCACGATCGCGGGGTTCCGCACTCCGCAGTTCGAGCAGGCCGTGTCGGTCCCCGGGTACCACCTGCACTACGTCGACGACGCCCGCGAGAAGGGCGGGCACGTCCTCGACGTGACCGTGGCCGAGGTGACGGTCTCGCTCACGACCGTCGCCGGACTGCACCTCGCGCTTCCGGAGACGGACCAGTTCCGCCGGGCGGACCTGGCGATGAAGGACATCGCGGCGCAGGAGGCGCGAGCGGAGGGGTGAGGCGGGCGGGACCTCCGGGGAGACGGGCCGGCCGCGACCCGTCTCCCCGGAGGCCGGTCAGGGCGCGAGCTCCTCGCGGACGATCGCTGCTCCCGCGCTCAGCGCGCTGAGCTTCCCCCAGGCGAGGTCGCGGGGCAGCGGCGCCATGCCGCAGTTCGTGCTGGGGAGGAGCAGGTCCGCGTCGACGAACCGGAGGGCGCGGCGCAGGGTGTCGGCGACCTCCTCGGGCGTCTCGACGGTCCCGCTCGCCACGTCGATCGCTCCGAGCATGACCTTCTTGCCGCGGACGAGCTCGATCAGCTCCATCGGCACGTGGGAGTGGTGGCTCTCCAGCGAGACGATGTCGAGCGAGGACTGCTGGAGGAGCGGCAACGACTCCTCGTACTGCCGCCACTCCGACCCGAGGGTCGCCTTCCAGTCGGTGTTCGCCTTGATCCCGTAGCCGTAGCAGATGTGCACCGCGGTCTCGATGCGGAGTCCCTCCGCCGCCCTCTCCAGCGCGGCCACACCCCAGTCGTGCACCTCGTCGAAGAAGACGGTGAAGGCGGGCTCGTCGAACTGGACGATGTCGACTCCGGCGTCCTGGAGGGCTCGCGCCTCCTCGTTGAGGATGGTCGCGAACTCCCACGCCAGCTTCTCGCGGCTCCCGTAGTGCCGGTCGGAGAGGGTGTCGATCATCGTCATCGGGCCGGGCAGCGCCCACTTGATCGGCTGATCGGTCTGCTCGCGCAGGAACCGGGCGTCGTCGGCGAACACGGGCCTCTCGAGCCCTACGGCGCCGACGACGGTCGGCACGCTCGCGTCGTACCGGTCGCGGATGCGCACCGTCTCGCGCCGCTCGAAGTCGACGCCCGTGAGGTGCTCGATGAACGTCGTGACGAAGTGCTGGCGGGTCTGCTCCCCGTCACTGACGATGTCCAGGCCCCGGTGGTGCTGCTCGTGGACAGCGGCGCGCAGGGCGTCCTGCTTGCCCTCGGCCAGGGCGTCGCCGGTCAGGCGCCACGGGGACCACAGGGTCTCCGGCTGCGCGAGCCACGACGGCTTCGGCAGGCTGCCGGCGATCGAGGTGGGCAGGAGCGGGAGGGACGTCGAGGATCCGCGGGCGCTCATCGGACCGCTCCCGCGTACCCGGCGGCCCACTGCCGCAGCCGCTCCCCGTGCGGCTTCATGAGGTGCTCCTCTGCGAACCGCCCCTGCTCGACCGCGAGCCGGCCGCGCTCCTCGCGGTCGTAGGAGACCGCGGGCCGCACGTAGTCCTGCTGCTCCAGGTCCGGCCGGTAGACGTCGGCGGCGGCCGAGCGCGCGCCGTAGATCTCGGGCCGGTAGATCCTCTGGAACGTCTCCATCGTGCTGATGGTGGCGATGAGCTGGAGGTCCGAGTAGTCCTCCAGCAGGTCGCCGCCGCAGTAGAACGCGAGCGGCGCCGTGCTGCCGGGCGGCATGAAGAAGCGGACCCCGAGGCCCATCTCCGCGAAGTACCGGTCGGTCAGCGAGAGCTCGTCCTGCCGGTACTCGACGCCGAGGATCGGATGGAGGGTCCCGGTGCGCCGGTACGTCCTGCTCGTCGAGACGCTGATGCAGATGACGGGCGGCGTCGACGAGAGCTCCGCGTACTGCGCGGAGTCCCGGAAGTGCTGGAAGAGCGCGCCGTGCAGGACGCCGAAGTCGTCGGGGACGGTGAAGCCGGCCTGCGCGGCGTTGACCGCCGGCAGCCGCACGCTGAAGTCGTGGTCGCGGAGGTAGGAGGAGAAGTTGTTCCCCAGTGTCCCCGGCTGACATCGGCCGGTGCGGCGGTCGAGGATCCGGGTGCGCAGGACCTCCAGCAGGGGGAACTCCCGGTCCTCGCCGTCCGTGGTGAGCCGCAGCCCGACGGAGACGATGTCGAGCCCGACCGTGTAGCGGCCGCGGCTCGGATCGTCGCCCGGCACGAGATCGTTCAACCGGTCGTCGATCATCCGCAGCGCGGTCCGGAGGTTCTCCCGGCGGCGCTCGCCGCGGGCCAGATTCGCGAAGTTGGTGGTGATCCGGGAGCTCTGGGCCGGCGAGTAGTCCTCGTCGAAGGGGGTGAGGGTGATGCTGAAGGCGGGTTCGTTCGTCATGATCGGCCGATCGGTAGGAGGGACTGGGGCGGGGCGGGTCCCCTACGTCCCGAAGAGGTTGGCGCGGGTCCCGCCGGGAGCGAGCTCGTCGCGGAGGATCCCGCGGCGGCGCAGGACGGGGACGAGGTCGTCGAGCATCCGGTGCAGGGTGACCGGGTGCAGGTCCCCGGAGAGGAGGAGCCCGTCGCTGCCGCCGTCGTCGCCGAGCTCCTCGACGAAGTCGGCGAACTCCTCCGCGGTGCCGACGAAGCCGGCGCGCTCGGCGACGCGGCCCTTGCGCGCCTTCCTGGTGAGCAGCTCCCGCAGCGGAGCGTCCTCCGTGCCGCCGTACAGGCCGGCGATGGTGCCGTGCGAGACGTGCTCGCCGAACACCGACCGCGGGACGGGGAGGTCCAGGTCCAGCCCGGTGAGGTCGGTCTCCAGGTCGCTCGACCAGCCGAGCGCGATCCGCCGCAGCGCGTCCTCGTCGGGGTGGCGCGACGCCTCGACGACGCGCGCGGCCTCCTCCGGGCTCGACACGATCTCGGGCTTCACGACGAAGAGCACGCGCAGGTCGTCCGCCGTCCGCCCGTGCTGCTCGGCCGCGGCGAGCACGCGCGCCCGGTAGTCGCGCACCGCCCGGGCCTCCAGAGGGGCGAGCGTGAGCTGCACGTCCGACTGCGTGCCGGCGAAGGCCAGGCCGCGCGGAGACCCGCCGGGGGAGACGACGATCGGGTCGCCGTTCTCGAAGGGGACGGCGTTCAGGGGTCCGTCCACGCGGAAGTGCTCCCCGCGGTGGCGGAACGCGTCGATCCGGGTGCCATCGGCGTAGCGGCCCGACTCGGGGTCGGCGACCAGCGCGCCCTCGCCCCAGCTGTGCCAGAGCCGGCGGACGACCGCCATCCACTCGTCGGCCCGGTCGTAGGCCGCGTCGTGCGACAGCGGCTCCAGGCCCACGTGACGGGCGCTGCCGACGTCGGTGACCAGGTTGATCCCGAAGCGGTCGGAGCTGAGGTGCTGCAGCGTCGCCGCCTGCCGGGCGGCGAGGTACGGGGGCGTGATGCCGGCGTTGATCGTCGGGGCCAGCCCGATCCGCTCGGTCGCCGCGAACAGGTACGGCGCCAGGAGGAGCGGATCGTGCTTCGGCCCGCCGTACGCTCCCCGCACCCGCAGGTCGAGCGTCTCCGGGGAGCCGAGCGAGACGGCGTCCTCCATCACGATCAGCTCGAAGCCGGCCTGCTCCAGCTCGCGGGCCGACTGCTGGTAGAGGCCGGGCTTCGTCCAGTCGTGGTTCCACTCCCGGTAGGGGTGCCCCCAGCCCTGCGGTCCGAAGCCGCGGGAGAAGAACCAGCCGAAGTGCTGACGGCGCGCCACGCTCACACCTCCGCGAGCGCGGGGAGGGCGTGTGCGCGCACCGCGGCGAGCCCGCGCTCGAGGTCGCGGAGGAGGTCGTCGACGTCCTCGATCCCGATCGACAGCCGGAGGAGCCCGGGGTGGATGCCGGCGGCGGCCCGCTCGGCGGAGGTGCGGCCGGCGTGGGTGGTCGACGCGGGATGCAGCACCAGCGAGCGCACGTCGCCGAGGTGGGTCATGTGGCTGAACAGCTCGACGGCGTCGATGAAGGCGGCCGCGCCCGCCTCGCCTCCGGCCACGGTGAAGGAGAAGACGGAGCCCTGCCCGCGGGGGAGCAGCCGCTGCGCGAGGGCGAACGATGGGCTCGACTCCAGGCCGGAGTAGTCGACCGACACGACCTCGGGCCGCCCCTCGAGGAAGCGGGCGACGGCGAGGGCGTTCGCGGAGTGCCGCTCGACCCGCAGCGACAGCGTCTCGACGCCCTGCCGCAGCAGGAAGGAGTTCAGCGGTGACGGCGTCGGTCCGAGGCGGGAGACCACGATGTCCCGCGTGTACGAGACGAAGGCGCGCCGGCCGTGCTGCTCGGTCCAGCTGCGGCCGCCGAACGACCGCTCCTCCTGGTTGAGGTGCGGGAAGAGCGCGGGGCGCGCCGCCCAGTCGAACGTGCCGGCGTCGACGATCACGCCGCCGAGGGCGGAGCCGTGCCCGGCGAGGAACTTGCTGGTCGAGTGCACGACCACGTCGGCCCCGTGCTCGATCGGGCGGAGGAGGTACGGGGTCGCGAGCGTGTTGTCGACCACGAACGGGAGCCCGTGCCGGTGCGCGATCGCGGCCAGCGCCGGGAGGTCCAGCAGATCGTTCTTCGGGTTCGGGATCGGCTCGCCGAAGAGGACCCGGGTGTCGGGCCCGATCCGCCGCTCCCACTCGCCGAGGTCCGACGCGTCGTCGACGAAGTCCACGCCGATCCCGAGCCGACCGAAGTTCTGCACCAGCAGCCCCCGGTTGCCCTCGTACAAGCGGCGCGACGAGAGCACCCGGTCGCCGGCCTGCAGGATCCCCAGGAGAGCGGAGGCGGTGGCCGCCTGGCCGCTCGCCACCAGGATCGCCTCGGCGCCGCCCTCGAGATCGGCGAGCCGACGCTCGACCTCCTCGGTGGTCGGGTTCCCGTTGCGGGTGTAGAGGAAGCCCTCGTCCTCGCCGGCGAACCGCTCGCGGGCGTGCTCGAAGCTGTCGAACACGAAGCCGGCGCTGAGGTGCACGGGCGTGACGCGCGCTCCGTGGGCGCCGTCGGGCGCGGCACCGGCGTGCACCTGGCGCGTGGTGAAGCCGGCCGCCGCGGAGGCACGGTCTTCGGGCGCCGGGGTCGAGGTCGCGGTGGTCGCCGCAGCGGTGGTCGCGGTGGTCGCCGGTGCAGTGATCGTCACGGTGTGCTCCTGTCCAGACGCCCTGAAGGCGGATGCCGGGAGCCTGTCAGGCCGAGGGGAGTGCGCGCCGGATCGTGACGGAGTGTGACTGCGAGGGCGCGCCGTCGCGGGTCGTGGACGTCGACCGCTCGGAGTCCGCGGGTCGTGACTCAGTTGTGCGTCGTGTTCGCCCGGATCTCCTCGACGGACAGCTCCGGCGCACCGCCTGCCGCGGCCGCCGGGTGCATCCAGACGAAGTCCCAGTGGTGGCCGTCGAGGTCGTCGAAGCTCTTCGAGTACATGAACCCGTGGTCCTGCTCGCCGGCCGGGGTCGCGCCCGCGGCGAGGGCCTTACCGTGGAGGGTGTCGACCTCCTCCCTGCTGTCGGCGCTGAGGGCGAGCTGCACCTCGGTCGAGGTGGTGGCGTCGATGATCGGCTTGCTGGTGAACTCGGCGAAGAACTCCCGCGTGAGCAGCATCGCGGTGATCGTGTCGCTGATCACCACGCTGACGGCGTTCTCGTCGCTGAAGCCCTCGTTGATCGAGTAGCCGAGCGATTCGTAGAAGGCCCTCGCCCGGGCGAGATCGGCGACGGCCAGGTTGACGAAGAGCATGGTGGGCATCGGTGCACCGTTCCTGTCGGGACGCCGGTGGCGCGCCGCCGCCGGTCGTGACTGCATGATGATGACCGGCCGGCGGCGGTGTCAAGGAAGCGCTGCCGAGAAGGCGGTGGATGCCCGGCGCGGGGCGTCCGGAGGAGGACTCGGCGCACGGATGCCGCGGATCTGCTGGACTGGCCTCGAGCACCGCAGCACGAGCAGGAGGGAGCGGACGTGATCCGGATCCTCGTCGCCACCGTCCTCGCGGCCGCCCTCCTCGCGGCCGGCTGGACCGCGATCGGACCCTCGCATCCGGTCTTCGCCGCGGTCGCGCAGATGGTCCTCACCAGCTGGGCGGCACTGACCTTCGGCGGGCGCACGCGTCCGCTCGAGCAGTCCTGGTTCGACGTGGGTCGCCGCGAGCCGGCGCTGCTGCGAGCGCTCGGGGTCGGCGTCTTCGGCCGGCTGCTCGACGTCGTCGGGTGGAACCGCCTCGTCACCCGCGAGCGCGGCTTCGACGGCACGCGCGCGGGACTGACCGCTCTCGATCAGCACACCCGCCGCTCCGAGGCGGTGCACCTCGCGTGCACGGCCGTCGGAGTCGCGCTCGCCCTCGCCGCGACGGTCACGGGTGCGACGGGCGGCGCGGCCTGGCTGCTCGGGTCGACGATCGCCGTCCAGCTCTACCCCGCGCTGCTGCAGCGGCTGGTGCGGGCGCGCATCCAGCGCGCGGGGCGGGCGGCGCGCGGTGCGCTTCACGTCGCGGACTCGGGAGACAGCGCCTCCGGCGGCGGACCGACCACGGCTCTGGAAGGGCGGTGATCACGGGGTCACCGACGCGCCGCGATCGTCACCGGGATCGGCCAGGGGATGGCGGCGCGCGAGGACATCGCGAGCCACGTCGGGCGGATCGCGCCGGTCGTGCTCCGCCGCCGTCAGCAGGAGACCGAGGGCCGTGTCGGCGGGGACCCGCTGCGCTGCGCTGATGAAGCCGACGGCCTGTAGCACGGCGATCGTCCCCGGCGTGAGCGGGGCGCGGGACGCCGCTCAGCGACGGACCTCGGCGTCGTCCGTGTCCTCGGTCAGAGCGTCGGCCAGGAGGCGTGGAGGGAGGGCATGGGCGGGCCGGTCAGTACCCGAAGCCGTGCTCGAGCTCGACGTCGAAGGTGACGTCGTCCTCGCTCGGCTGCACGGGGAACACTCCCGTGAGCGTCCTGGTGCGTTCGCGGATGCGGGCGACCTCGGCCGTGTTGTCCGGCTCCGGGAGATCGGAGGGAGTGGTCTCGGCGACCAGGGCGGCGCCGGCGTTGAGCAGGAACACCGCCTGCACGGTGCCGCCGTCGCCGCCGATGCCGGTGTACTCCACGCGGTCCGCCGTGCTGCTCACGGCGAGGGCGACGCCGTACTCGACCAGAGCGTCCGCCGCGTCGTCTCCGACCAGCATCGTCTTGTTCGCGAAGAGGAGGTGCTTCATGCCCCCAGCGTGCGCAGCGCCGAGGCCGTCGGGGGAGAGACTTGACAGCTCCTGGGTCGGTCGACAGACGCGACCGCGGCACCCGGTGACGCCCGGTCGCGCCCGGTCGTCCTCGGCGTCGCCGAGACGGCACCCGTGGCGTCGGCCGTCCTCTGAGCAGGTCCGCGTCACAGGGACGTGGATCGACGGACCCGTGCTGATGTCGGCCGCCGAGACACCCGGCCGAGAGCAGGGCGACGTGACAGGCGGTGTCAGCGGACCATTCGCCGACGCCCGCGCCGCTTCTCCCCTGTGAGGATCAGGGCGGCGAGGAGCGCGGCGAGGAGTGCGCCGATGGTGTTCATGAACCAGTCGTTCGTGTCGCAGGAGCGGCCGATCGCCGGAACGCCCGCCTGGACCAGCTCGATCAGGGCGGACAGGCCGGAGACGGCGGCGGCGACGAGCAGGGGCCGGCCGACCGCGACCGCGAGCAGCAGGGCCCCGGGGAGCAGGAGCGCGATGTTCGCGAGGGTGTCGATGCCGTCGAACGGCACCGAGAACTGCACGGTGCAGAAGACCCGCGGCGTCCCGTCGGGCGGATACACGGTCAGCGCGATCCCCACGACGAAGGCGAGCGCGGCGAGGACGAGAAGAGACCTTTCCGCGCCGCGCCGGTGCAGCAGCCAGGCGATCGCCGTGACCACCGCGACCGCGATCCAGAAGGCGATCGGGACGAGCGCGGCGTGGTCGACGAGGAACGTGCTGATCACGGTGCTCCGCTTCGAGGTGTCGGGGTGGCGGGAGAGGAAGAGGTCTTCCGTTGACGGACGGCCCGCTCACTCCAGGTCGGCCTGTGCCGACGGCCGGCAGGCCTTCGGCGCGAGTCAGCTCCGGAGGGGAGAGCCTGCTGCGTCGAAGCGGTAGCCGCCGAAGGCGCCGCTGAGCAGCGGGCGCGCCGTCGCGATCGCGGCCTGGACCCGGGGGAGGGCGAGGGAGGCCCGATGCGCCTCGGCGCTCTCCCACAGCTCGACGACGAAGACGGTGTCGGGCTGCTCGTCGTCGACCCCGACCTCGTAGAGCAGGCAGCCGGCGTCGACGAGGTCGTCGTTGTGCTCGGTGAGGACGGCGACGAGCTCGTCGCGTCTGCCGGGGACGGCCCGGAGGGTGCCGACGTTCACGAAGGTCATGCCGCGAGGGTACCGCCGAGGACGCCGGCGGCGGGTGGCCGTCCCGACGGTCGGAGTGCGGTCGGGACGTCACGCTGGACGGAGTCGCCGTGCTCCCGCCTGCGAACCGCAGACCGGTCGCGGTCGGCCCGACGCCACGCCGGCTCGGGAGGATCGCGTCGCGAGAGAGGATCCCCGGTGGTCTCCGCGATCCCCGTCGGGTCCCACCGGCCAGGCGTGAGCGTGCTCGGACCGACGGAGTGCGTCCGATCAGCCGGCGGGCCTGCTGAACAGGTTGACGACGTTCCCGTCCGGGTCGCGGACGAGGGCGGAGCGGTTGCCCCACGGCATGGTGCTCGGCGGGAGCACCACGTCCTCGCTCCGGGGTGCGAGCTCGGCGAAGGCGCGGTCGACGTCGGCCACCTCGAACTCGAGCAGGACGGAGCGGTTCGACGCGGGGACGACGGCGCCGTCGAGCATCGCGACCGTCGAGGTGCGGGCGATCGCGAGGGTCGCACCCGCTCCCGTGAACTGCGCGAAGACCGGCGCCGGGCGCTCGGCCGGACGGCCGATGACCTGCTCGTAGAAGGCGACGAGGCCGTCGAGGTCGTCGGTGACGAGGCGGAGGGAGGTGAACGGCATGGGGCTCCTTCAGGGGCGGGGACGAGGTGGAGGCACCAGGCTCGCCGGTCGTCGCGACACCGTCCTGTCGGTGTTTCCGCAGATCGTCCTCGTCTCCGCGAGGTCCGCGGCGGTCGTCGGCGTCCCCGGAGCGGGTCAGTCGTCGACGACGGACCGCAGTCGTCCGTACTGGAGCGCGAGGTCCTCGGCTCGGAGGGTGCGCTGCGGAGGCCGCTCGTCGGTCACCTCGACCGACAGCATCCGGTCGCCGCGGAACGCCCGGACCCCCTCGCGCAGCCGGCACCACGCGATCAGGTACCAGTGCTCCTCCTTCCCGATCGAGCCCAGCGGTTCGACGTCGCGGACCGACTCCGCACCGCTGCTGTCGCGGTAGCGGAGCCGGACGACACGATCCGCTCGGAGGGCCGTCGCGAACTCCGCCGGGACGGGCGCCTCCTCCTCGCTCTCGAGGAAGTGCACCCGGGAGGCGACCGCGCCGGCGCGGGCGGCCACGTCGTCGGGCAGGACCGCCTGCCGGAACGGACTGCGCCGCAGCGCGCTGAGGCCGATCAGCACGGCGACGGCCTCCTCCAGCGTGAACCCGGCCGGACCGAGGGTCGCCGACGCGTCGATGACGTAGCCGCCCGTGCGGCCGGGCTCCGCCCAGATCGGCAGACCCGCCTGCTGCAGCGCGGACAGGTCCCGCTCGATGGTCCGCACCGACACCTCGAACCGCTCGGCGAGACGGCGCGCGCTCCGCGGCCGGGGCGAGACCGCCCGCAGCTCCTCGACGAGCCCGTAGAGACGATCGGTGCGGTTCACCCGACCATCATCCGCCCGGGCGCGCCAGGTCGCGGTCGTCAGCGGACTCACTGTGCGGCGGTGCTTCCGCTCGACGCGCGATCAGGTCAGCGCCGGCGGTTCGCGGGTGGTCTCGGCCACGTCGGTGAGCCGGGCGGCGAGCCTCTACCGTTGCACCCGTGCCCCTCCTTCTCGCCGACCTGCTGTCGTGAGAGCGCTCGTCGCCTGGCTCGAGCACCGCCAGATCCCGCTCTACCTCGCCGCGATCGCCGCCGGCGCCGCTCTCGGACTGCTGCTGCCCGCCGCGCACCACCTCGAGGTCGCGATCGAACCGGTGCTCGCGCTGCTGCTGTTCGCCACGTTCCTCGGTGTCCCGTTCGCCGCGATCGGACGGTCTCTGCGCGACGGCCGCTTCCTCGCCGCGGTCGGGGTGCTGAACTTCGTCGTCGTGCCGCTCGTCGCCTACGGGCTGTCCCGATTTGTCGCCGACACTCCGGTGCTGCTGTTCGGGGTCCTCCTGGTGCTCCTGACGCCGTGCATCGACTACGTGATCGTGTTCGCCGGGCTCGCCGGAGGGGCGTCCGACCGGCTGCTCGCCGCCGCACCGCTGCTGATGCTCGCGCAGATCCTCCTCCTCCCCGTGTATCTGGTGCTCTTCATCGGTCCTGCGGGGGTGGCGGTGGTCGACGCCGGTCCGTTCGCGCGGGCGTTCCTGCTGCTGATCGTGGTGCCGCTGTCCGCGGCCGGGCTGGTGCAGGCCCTGGCGCGCCGACACGTGTCCGGCCGGATCGTCGAGTCCACGATGCTCGGGCTCATGGTGCCGCTCATGACGGCCACGCTCTTCACCGTCGTCGCCTCCCAGTCCGGCGCCGTGGGCGCCTCGGCCGGCCGGCTTCTCGTTCTCGTCCCGCTCTACGCGGGATTCCTCGTGGTCATGACCGCTCTGGGGCTGGGTGCTGGACGCGTCTTCCGACTCGACGTGCCCGCGACGCGCGCCCTCGTGTTCAGCGGCGCGACCCGCAACTCGCTCGTCGTGCTGCCCCTCGCACTCGCGCTCTCGGCACCGCTGTCGCTCGCGCCCGTCGTCGTCGTCACGCAGACCCTCGTGGAACTCGTCGGCATGGTCGTCCTCGTCCGACTGCTCCCTCGGCTCACCCGAGACCGAGCAGCGCGGGCCGGGCCGGTCTGAGGCGGACTCACCAGCGCCCGAGACGACTCGGGCCTGCAGAAGGGTCGCCCGGGAAGTCGCCCGGGAGGTGCTCGCCGGTCAGTCCTTCTCCGGTCTGCTCGCAGTCCCCGCGTCAGCGGGCTCATCGGCCGGGGCGACAGGAGCTGCGGACTCGACCGCGGTGGGCTGGACCGCGGCCGATCTCGCCTCCTTGGCGGCGAGGCGCTTCTTCTGGGACTTGCCGGTGCTGAACGGGCTCACCCACAACCAGGAGAAGCGCCGCAGCGACTGGAAGAGGAACAGCGACGCCCAGAGGGAGAACACCGTCAGGGCGAACGGGAAGACCGTCGCCGGGCCGGTCGGGACATTCGTCTCGCCGAGCAGGGGGACGAACGCGACGACGACAGCGATCACGAAGAGGTGCAGGAGATAGATCTGGAAGCTCTGCTGCCCCATGGTGACGAAGATCTTCAGTGCGCGGACCTTGACGAGGTACTGGGAGCCGGCGATGCCCAGGACGATCGCGACCGAACTGGCGATCAGGATGACGCCCGGAATGCGGTTGGCGTCGAAGGCGACGATCACCGCGATGATGCCGATGTAGGACACTGCGAGCGCGAGCGCCTGCCAGACCTTCACGCGGGCGGCGAAGCGGTAGAACGTGCGGGGGATGAACATCGCCACGAGGAAGAAGATGAAGTTCTGGAGCACCCGGTCCCAGCCGATGTTGTCGGTGTCCAGCAGGCCCGTGGTCGTGGACGCGACGGACAGCAGCCCGGCCACAGAGAGCTGGATCCACCGGGGCACCTTGCGGATCGCCCAGGCGAGGATGCTGAAGATCGCGAGAGCCCAGATGAACCAGTAGCTGCTCGACGGCAGGATGGGGAGCACCAGCACGTTGAGCGGGTCCGTCGGTGAGGTGGCCTCCGACCGTGAGAACGGGACGATGAGGTAGAAGACGACCCGGATGAACGACCACAGCAGATAGAGGTACACCAGCGCGAGGACCCGGCGGCGCCACAGCTCGGCGAACGTCCACGTCAGCATCCGGGCGGCCGTGAGGCCCGCGATGAAGAAGAACACGGGCATGGGGAAGTAGAGCAGCACAGTGCGGAGCTTCGGAACGTACCCCTCGAGGCCGAAGAATCCCAGGAACAACGACGAGTGGTAGAGCACGACGAGACTGATCGCGACGCCCTTGGCGAAGTCGATCCACTCCCGCGACTCGGGGCGCTTCACCACGGCGCCGGTCGCACTCGACCCGGTCATCCGCCGCTCCTCGCGTGGGCGCACACGGCGCGATCACTGTTCACCGATTGCTGCGGATCCATTGCGCCCCCAAGATGTCGAATTCGAACCGGATGCGAATGAGCCCCCGGTTCATTTCCCGTACGGGTCCTGAGAGTACGGGAAAGTTTCCGATCACGGACGAGTCGATGGAGTATCGAGGCGGCAAGGGAAGTCCGGACGCCTCGCCGCCGCCTGTCCGCGGAGATCGTCCGTCCGATCCCGGAGTCGCTCGGTGGATCGGGACGGGCGGCGGAGGATCGCAGACGAATGGACCGTCGAGAGACCCGCACACGGCGCTTTCGTCCAGCCCCGGGGGCCGCGGACCCGAAGAACGAGACGAAACCGGCGTGCGGCCAGGACACATCGGCCTCTCCGGCATACTCCATGACGTGAACGACGCCACCACCGCCCCCAGTCTCGACGGCCGCGAGTTCGTGATGACCTCCTCGACCAACAGTGCGGTCGACCCGGAGTCGCCGTCGCGGTTCCACTACTCCGAGCGCGACGGAGTGGTCTGGGGCGACTACGTCGGCGACACCGTGACCTTCGGCCGGTTCGTGGGCACGCGCACCGGCGACGCCCTGCAGGTCTCGTTCGTGCACCAGCTGATCGACGGCGGGACCGTGGTCAGCGGCACCGGCGGCAGCCGCGTCGAGCTCGACGGGGAGGGCCTGCTGCGGCTCGTCGAGGAGTTCGAGATCGACGGCGACGACCACGTCAGCATCTGCGTCGAGGTCTGACGCTCAGCGCGCCGCGTCGCGGCCGTTCCCCGCGGTGGTGAACCGCGTCATGCCGAGCCGGTTCGTCGATCCGGAGCGGTCGGGGATGTCGGAGGGCAGCAGGTAGGCCTTGCGCACCACCTCGTCGAGCACGACGACCGAGACCACCGACTTCACCTCGGGCCGGGCCGCGACCACGCCGGTGACGAAGTCGTGCACGCCGCCGATGTCGAGCGAGCGGACCAGGAGCATCGCGTCGTGCTCGCCGGTCGTGATGCAGCAGTACTCGACGTCGGGCATCTGGAGGATGCCCTCGCGGAACCGGTGCCACGACTGCGGATGCACCGTCACGAACACCAGGGCGCAGACGTCGAGCCCCACCTTTCCCGGATCGACCAGGGCCGAGAATCCGGTGATGACGCCGGATGCGGTCAGCTGCTCGACCCGGTTGTAGACGCTCGCCCGCGAGACGTTCACCCGCTCGGCCAGGGCGGACATCGAGATGCGCCCGTTCTCGCGCAGCACGGCGAGGATGCGCAGATTGAGGTCGTCGAGCCCGCCCGCGCTTTGTCCAGCGACCGCACCGGCGGCCGGATCGGTGATCGACATAATCCACTCCTTCGTCGCTGCGGTCGGCAGTTCGTCCACGATAGCGGCCCTCTGGAAACGGAGTGCGTCGCGATGTGCCATCGTTTCGCAACACGTCCAGCCGAACCCTCGCCAGGAGGCCTCCATGGTTGTCCGCTCCACCCGCACCCCGCGCTCCGCCCCGACGCGAGTGGTGATCGCCGCTGCGGCGGTCTCCCTCGCCCTTCTGGTGGCGGGCTGCTCCTCGGGCCGCGTCGACACCGCCGACGGCAGCAGCGCGACGCTCACCATCAACAAGGCGTTCGACCTGAAGACCGCCGACCCGGGCCGCATGTACGAGCCGACCGGCCAGATGGTCGACAAGGCGCTCTACGAGACCCTCCTCACCTTCGAGGGCGGCGACGTCTCGCAGGTCGTCGACGGCCTCGCGAGCCTCGAGCAGTCCGACGACGCGAAGACCTTCACCCTCACCCTGAACGGCGAGCACACCTTCTCGGACGGCACCGCGATGACCGCCGACGACGTGGTGTTCTCGCTGCAGCGCGTGATCGGCCTCAAGGGCAACCCCTCGTTCCTCCTCGACGGCGTCACCGTCACGAAGAAGGACGACACGACGGTGGTGCTGACCACCGAGAACCCCACGCCCGCCCTGCCGGCGATCCTGGCGAACCCGGCGCTCGGCATCCTGAACTCGAAGGTCGTGAAGGAGAACGGCGGCACCACCGACGAGACCGACACCGCCGAGACGTTCCTCAACACCACCTCCGCCGGCTCCGGCCCGTACGTGCTCGACACGCTCGACCTCGCCTCGCAGGTCGTGCTGACCGCGAACGAGAACTACGACGGCGACGCCCCGGGCTACGGCCGCGTCGTCATCCAGAACGTCGAGGGCGCGACCCAGAAGATCAACGTCGAGGGCGGCAGCGCCGATGTGGCGCTGGACCTCTCGGGCACTCAGGCGGAGGCGCTCGGCGACTCGGTCGCGGTGACCAGCGACCCGTCGGCGAACGTGATCTTCCTGCTGCTCAACCAGAACCCGAGCGTCTCGGCGATCACGTCGAACCCCGACTTCGTGAAGGCCGTGAAGGAGGCCGTCGACTACGACGACCTCGTCTCGATCGCCGGCAACGGCACCGCCCAGGCGTCCGGCGTCATCCCGAGCATGCTGCTCGGCGCCCTGCCCGAGAGCGGCGCGCTCACCCAGGACCTCGACGCCGCGAAGGCGGACCTCGCGAAGAGCGGCTACGCCGGCGAGTCCGTGACGCTCAACTTCCCGAGCGACATCAGCCTGAACGGCATCGACTTCCCGACCATCGCGCAGCGCATCCAGTCGCAGCTGAAGGACGCCGGCATCACCGTCGAGCTCGCCCCGGCCCCCGTCGCCACCGAGCTCGACGCCTACCGCAACGGCACCGAGACCATGGGCCTCTGGTACTGGGGCCCGGACTACCCGGACCCGAGCGACTACCTCGTCTTCACCCCGGGCGACGTCGTGGGCCTCCGCTCCGGCTGGACCGACGGTGCGGCCCCCGCGATCTCGGCGCTGGCCGACGCCGCGGCCACCGGCGGCAGCGACGACGAGCGCCAGTCGCGCTTCGAGGAGCTGCAGACCGCGCTCAACGCCGACGGCCCCTTCATCCCGCTGCTCCAGCCCGGCAACAACATCGCCGCGGCGAAGGACGTCTCGGGTGTCGTCTACAACGCGGTGTGGACCATCGACATCGCGGCCCTCACCGCGCAGTAGCCCGTGTCCACCACCACGACGGCCGTCCGGACCCCGCGTCAGCGCGGGGGCCGGGCGGCCCACCCGTTCCTCCGCTACGCGCTCCGCCGCGTGCTCACCTCGCTGCTGCTGGTGGTGGGCGTGACCCTCGTCACCTTCATCCTGACCAACCTCGTGCCGGGCGACCCCGTGGCGGCCGCCCTCGGCCAGCGCGCTGCGGAGGATCCGGAGATCGTCGCGCAGTTCCGCGCCCAGTACGGTCTCGACCAGCCGCTCGTCGTGCAGTACTTCACCTACCTCGGCAACCTGCTGCACGGCGACCTCGGCGTCTCCACCACCACGCACAACCCGGTGGTCGCCGACCTGGCGAAGGCGCTGCCGGCCACCCTCGAGATCGCCTTCGGCGCAATCGTGCTCAGCGTGATCATCGGTGTGCTGTTCGGCACCGTCGCCGCCTACCGGCGCGGCAGGGCCTCCGACCACGTTCTGCGCGTCGTGTCGCTGGCCGGACTCAGCGTGCCGACCTTCTGGCTCGCGCTGGTCCTCTACTACGTCCTCTACTTCCAGCTGCGGATCGCGCCGGGATCCGGTCGGCTGAGCAGCGACTTCACCACGCCGCCGACGGTGACGGGCCTCTACACGGTCGACGCCCTGCTCGCCGGCCAGCTCGACACCTTCCTCGACGCGGCGTCGCACCTCTTCCTCCCCGTGCTCGTCCTGACGCTCTACACGGTGGGCCTGCTGACCCGGTTCGTGCGCACCGCGGTGCTCGAGATCCTCGACCAGGACTACGTGCGGGCCGCCCGCGCGAAGGGGCTGCCGAACCGCGCGGTCACCTTCTCCTACGTGCTGCGCGGGGCGAGCATCCCGATCCTCACCGTCGTGGGCCTCGCCTTCGGCAGCCTGCTCAGCGGCACCGTGCTCGTCGAGGCGGTCTTCGGCTGGCCCGGGATCGGCTCCTACGCCTACCAGGCCGCGTCGCACCTCGACCTGCGCGGCATCATGGGCGTCGGCCTGCTCATCGGCGTGATGTACCTGCTCGTGAACCTGATCGTCGACCTGCTGTACGGCGTGCTCGACCCGAGAGTGAGGCTGGCCTCGTGACGGATCCGCGAACCACCCGGTCCGACCCGCGCGACGGCGCTCCGGCCGGTCCGCGCGACGGCGTCGGTGCCGGAGTGCTCGACCCGGTCGCCGCCCCCGGCCCCCGCCTGCGTCGCCCCCGCCTGCGCCTGGGCCCCTGGTCGGCGCCGCTCGGACTCCTCGGCGCCGCCGTCGGCGTGCTCTGGATCCTCATCGCCGTGCTCGCCCCCGTCATCGCCCCGCACGATCCGCTCGCGCAGGACCTGCCCCTCCTCCAGGCGCCCGGCGAGGGCACGCTGATGGGGACCGACGCGCTCGGCCGGGACGTGTTCTCGCGCGTGATCTGGGGTGCCCGGGTCACCATCCCGCTCGCCCTGCTGCTCGTCGTGATGTCGGTGCTGATCGGCGCGATCGTCGGATCCGTCGCCGGATTCTTCGGCCGTGCGGTCGACGAGGTCGCGATGCGCATCACCGACCTCGTGATGGCGTTCCCCACGGTCATCCTGGCGATGGTGATCGCGGCCGCGCTCGGAGCGTCGCTCCTGAACGCGGTGCTCGCGGCGCTGATCGTGTCGTGGCCGTCCTACGCCCGGCTGACCCGCGGTCTCGTGCTCGGCCTCCGCTCGTCGAACTACGTCGTGTCCGGACAGCTGCTCGGCTTCTCGCCGCTGCGCTCCCTCGTCCGCGACATCGCGCCCAACATCGTCGGCCCGGTGCTCGTCCTGGCGAGCCTCGACATCGGCACGGCCATCCTCCTGCTGTCGGGCCTGTCGTTCCTCGGGCTCGGGGCGAAGCCGCCGACCGCCGAGTGGGGCTCGATGGTGTCGGACGCCATCCAGAACTTCGACGCGTGGTGGATCGGCGTCTTCCCGGGCCTGGCCATCCTCACCGTCGTCATCGCGTTCAACTTCGTCGGCGACGCCCTGCGCGACGCCCTGGACCCGCGGTCGCAGACGATCCGCGGAGGAGGCGCCACGCTGTGAGCGACGCACTGACCATCAGCGGGCTGCGCATCCGCACCCGCAGCCACGCCGTCGTGGACGGCATCGATCTGGCGCTGCGCCGCGGCGGCATCCACGGCCTCGCCGGCGAGTCCGGCTCGGGCAAGACCATGACCGCCCTGGCGGTGCTCGGACTGCTGCCCGGATCGATGACGGCCAGCGGGAGCATCCGCCTCGCCGACGACACCGGCGACGGCACGACGGAGCTCGTCGGCGCGTCCCGGCAGGTGCTCGGCACGGTGCGCGGACGCAGGGTCGCCATGGTCTTCCAGGACCCGTCGACGAGCCTGCACCCGCAGCTCACCGTGGGCCGCCAGCTCACCGACCACCTGCGCCACCACCTCGGTCTCGGCAAGGAGGCCGCGCGGTCCAGGGCCGAGGCCCTGCTCGAGCGGGTGCGGGTGCCGGACGCCCGGGCCTCCCTCGGGCGCTACCCCCACCAGTTCTCCGGCGGTCAGCGGCAGCGCATCGCGATCGCGGTGGCGCTCGCGTGCGAGCCCTCCGTGCTGCTGGCCGACGAGCCGACGACCGCGCTCGACGTGACCGTGCAGGCCGGAGTGCTGCAGCTGCTGCGGGAGCTGGTCGACGACGGCGGCTTGAGCATCCTGCTCGTCACCCACGATCTCGGCGTGATGAGCGCCGTGGCCGACGAGGTGACGGTGATGCGCCAGGGGCTCGTCGTGGAGTCGGCTCCGCGGGAGCGTCTGTTCACCGCGCCCGCGGACGAGTACACGCGGGCGCTGCTGGCGGCTCTGCCCGGCTCGAGCTTCGAGGAGAGCCCGGAGGAGCTGGTCGCCGAGCTCGTCGAGGGGCACGAGAGGGCCGCCGCCGCGGACGATCCGGGCGCAGCCACGGCAGGCGACGTCGAGAGGGGTGCGCGATGAGCGCGGGAGTGGTTCTCGAGGCCGATGGCATCGTGGTCGAGTACGGGCGGCGACCGCCGCTGCGTGCCGTCGACGGGGTCGGCTTCCGGGTGGCGGCCGGCGAGGTCGTGGCGCTGGTCGGAGAGAGCGGCTGCGGGAAGTCGAGCCTCGCGCGCGCCGTGGTCGGCATCGAGAAGCGCCGCGGTGGCGACGTGCGCCTGAACGGCGTCGACGTGCCCGCGCTCGGACTCCGTCGGCGCAGTCCGGCGATGACCGGCGTGCAGATGGTCTTCCAGGACCCGAACTCCTCGCTCAACCCCCGTCGCCGCATCGGCGAGCAGATCGGCGACGGCGTCCGGGCGGCACTCGCCCGGGGCGCCGAGGGCTCGGACCCGGCCGACTGGCTGCGCCGCGTCGGGCTCGACCCGGCGATGGCGAGCCGGTTCCCGCACGAGTTCTCCGGCGGCCAGAAGCAGCGCATCGCCATCGCGCGGGCCCTCGCGGCGCGGCCGCGGATGCTCGTGGCCGACGAGCCGATCTCGGCCCTCGACGCCTCGACCCAGACGAGCGTCGCCGCGCTGATGCGCTCGCTCAGCGTCGAGGCCGGCGCGGGCATGCTGTTCATCTCGCACGACCTCTCGGTGGTCCGGCGCATCGCCGACCGGGTGCTCGTGATGTACCGCGGCCGGGTCGTGGAGTCGGGGGGGACCGAGACGGTGTGGCAGAGCCCGCTGCATCCGTACACCCGGGCGCTGCTCGCGGCGATCCCGCTGCCGGACGGCCTGGGGCGGCTGCCGCTGGCTCCGCTCGACTCCGACCGGGCGGCCTGGCTCGAGGAGCTGCCCGACGCGCTGGAGCGGGCGGGCGCGTGAGCGCTGTGGAGGAGGCCCGGGCAGAGGAGTCCGCACTCTGGAGCATGCCGAGGGCCGTGAACCGCAGCCCGCTCCCCGGGGACGGCGCGTTCATGACCGCCGGCTGGGCCGATCCGGAGCCGGTGATCGACCCCGACGAGCCGGTGCTCGCCTACACCGCGGAGCGCCGGTCGCGACTGGCGCAGGCGCTGCCCGCCGAGCTGCTGATCGTCCCCGCCGGCCTGCCGCGGGTGCGCTCGAACGACAGCGACCACCGCTTCCGCCCGGGCACCGACCACGTGTGGCTGACGGGCAACGGAGTCGCCGAGAGCGTGCTCGTCGTCGACACGACGGGAGGGGAGGCCGGCTCGATCCTGTACCTGCGGGCTCCCTCCGGCCGCGACGGCGACGAGTTCTGGCAGAACGACGCGCTCGGCGACCTCTGGGTCGGGCCGCGGCCGTCGCTCGCCGAGACGCAGGCGGCGCTGGGCGTCGAGACCCGGCCGCTGGCCGACTTCACCCGCGACGTGGAGCGGGCCGCGCGGCGGGCCCGGCGCATCCGGGTCCTGCCCACCCTCGACGAGAGCGTCGACGAGCTGGTGCGGAGCATCTGCGGACCGGAGCTCGGACCGCACCTCGTGCTCAAGGCGACGCTCGACGAGCTGCGCCTGATCAAGAACGACTGGGAGATCGGACGGCTGCAGCTCGCCGTCGACGGCACGGCGCGGGGCTTCGACGACTGCCTCGAGGCGTGGCAGGTCGCCCGCGCGATGCCCCGCGGCGAGCGCTACCTCGAGGGCACCTTCGCCCGCCGCGCCCTGGTCGAGGGACAGGGGCCGGCCTACGGATCGGTCGTCGCCTCGGGAGCGCACGCCACGACCCTCCACTACACGCGGAACACCGGGCCCCTCGCCGACGGCGACCTCGTCCTGATGGACATGGGCGTCGAGCTGCCCTCGCTCTACGCCGCCGACATCACCCGCACCTTCCCGGTCAGCGGGGAGTTCACTCCGCTGCAGCGGGACGTGTACTCGATCGTGCTGCGCGCGCAGCAGGCCGGCATCGACTCCCTGCGCGCGGGAGTGCGCTTCCAGGACTACCAGGACGCGTGCGGGCGAGCCCTCACCGAGGGGTTGATCGACCTCGGCCTGATCCGCTGCTCCGTCGACGAGGCCATGGCCCCGTCCGCGTCGTACCACCGCCGGTGGAGCATCTCCCGCGCCGGGCACATGCTCGGGATGGACGTGCACGACTGCAACCACGCTCCGCACGAGACCTACCTCGGCGGAGTGCTCGCGGCCGGCCACACCCTCACCGTGGAGCCGGGCCTCTACTTCCAGCCGGGCGACCTGACGGTCCCCGCCGAGCTGCGGGGCCTGGGCATCCGGATCGAGGACGACCTCGTGGTCACGGAGACGTCGTCGATCCTGCTCTCGGCGGCGATGCCGCGCACGCCCGACGCGGTGGAGGAGTGGATGGCGAGGTTGGCGGGCTGAGAGATCGGGCCCTCGACGCGATCGGCCGACGCGGCCTACGGGAGCTGCGGGGGCGCGATCAGTTCGAGGAATCCGCCGAGGGCACCTTCGAGGTAGATGATGCGCGTGCCGGCTCGGGCGCCAGCGGTCATCCGGTGAGGTGTCCCGACCGGTCTCCAACCGTGTCCAGCGCAGAGCTCGAGGACACGATCGAGGTCCGAGACCGTGAGCGCGATGTGCACCGTGCCGACCTGTGCGGGCGAGCCGGCGGACTCGAGCTGTCGGGGCGGGTCGTACTGCAGCAGCTCCACCCGGTGGGGGCCGAGGGTCACCGTCGCTGCGCGGATCACGGCTCCACGGACGCCCGTGGTCGCCGCCGTGACGTCGACGTCGAGCGTGAAGGTGCGCTCGAGCACGAACCCGAGACCGGAGCACCACAGCACCAGCGCGTCGTCGAGGTCGGCCACGGTGAGACCGGAGTGAGCGACGTCGGAGACGAGGGGTGATGCCATGACATCAGTATCGAGCTCCGACACGCCTGCCTGAGGATGTGCGGCGCTCCTCACCCTCCCTGGGTGAGGCCGGTGATCCGGTTGATGGCGACGGCGACGACGAAGGTGCCGAAGAAGTAGGACAGCAGGGCGTGGGCCAGGGCTACGCGGCGTGAGGGGGTGGAGGACTGGGTGATGCTGCTCGCGCTGTAGGCCATCCCGATCGAGAACGCGGTGTAGGCGAAGTCGCTGTAGGACGGTTCCTCGTCCTGGTCGAAGTCGAAGCGGTGGCGGTCGTCGAGGTAGTACATGCGCGCGTACTTGAAGGCGTAGACGGTGTTGATGAGCGCCCAGGCCGCGACGACCCCGACGACCGCGAGGATCGCGGCCGCGGATCCGACGGGGTCCTTCTGCTGGCTGCGGAGGAGTGCGACGACCACGAGGACGAGGCTGAAGAAGGTGGCGGCGATGATGAGCGAGTCGACCAGCTTCCGGGACCGGTCCTCGTGGCGGGCGAGGTCGCGGGTGCGTTCCGGGCCGGCCGGCCACGCCGTCGACCAGGCCCAGACGAGGAACACCGCCGCGGCGATCGCCCAGCAGAGCAGAGGCGACAGATCGGGGACCGCAGTGGACCCTGAGCGCTCGGGCCGGAGATCCTTCAGACGGGCACGATCGGCCCCAGCACATTGAGCGCGACGACGGCCACCAGCTGGACGACGCCCGCGGTGACCAGTCGACCACCGAGGTGCGACGTGTCAGCGGGCCGCTCGGTCACCGAGCCGATCCGTACTGCTCCCGACGTCGTCCGGCACGTGAGTCAGGATGTCGCCCACCTGGCAGCCGAGGACCTCGCAGATGGCGTCGAGTGCTGAGGCACTCACACCATCCTCCTGCGAAGAGGGGGCGGTGTCAGCCGGAGAGGGCAGTGCCCGAGAGCGGGTGGGTCAGTCGTCGTCGCTGTCGGGCGCGGGTGCCTGATCGGTGCTGGTGCTCGAGGTGGAGTCGGACCAGACGGCTTGTGCGCCGGAGTCGCCGATGCGGATCACGTCGATGGTCGCTCCGACGGAGATGGCGATCGCTGCGACGGCGAGCACGATTCCGACGAGGGGGCGGCGGGTGGTGGCGGCTCGGTCCTCGGTTCGTCGCGTGCGGCGGAACCAGAGCCACTGGACCAGGGCGACGAGGAACAGGCCGGCAGCCCAGGGGAGCAGGTGGTCGCCGAGCTCGGTGTGCTTCTCGAGGATCGCGGACGGCTCCGTCTGTCGCTCGAGCGCTTCTCCGGCCTGCGTGGTGAGCGGGACGGCGATCAGCGCGGCGAGGGCGATGATCGGGGTGAGGATCCCGAACTTGCGGCGGGCGGCCGGCCAGAGGCTGCCGAGGATGAGCATCAGTGCGGCGAGGGGGAGCAGAACCACGACGGCGTGCACGAGGAGCGGGTGGAGGGGGAGGCCGTTGATCTGCCAGTCGTTCATCGGGGGCGCCTTCGGTCGAGAGGGGGGCTGTCCTCGTGACGCTAACGCGCCCCGCCCTGCGCGCTCTGCCGTTGGACGTGTTCGTGTGAGCCCTCGAACGATCACTCGCCCGTCCTCCGAGCCGACTCCCCGCTTCACCGCCGATATGCGAGGAGCCGACCGAGCGGAGTCAGGACGTGTGCCGGCTCGCCGGTGCGATCAGGCGGCGGAGCCGGTCGGTCACGAGAAGGGCACCGGCGGCGTCGATGGTGAGGACGTCGACGTCGAAGCGGTCGGTGACGGTGTCGAGCGTCCCGACGCCGCCGGCGAGGATCGCGGTCGCGAGGACGTCGGCGGTGACGATGTCCTCGGCGATCACGGACACCTGCACGAAGGGGACGTCACCGGGCTCGGCAGGTCGGCGCCAGACGTGCTCTCCGCGTTCGGCGGCCCCGGAGGTGGCGATCGCGCGGCGACCGTCGCCGAGGGGGACGATGCAGAGCAGCGCCTGCCGGTCGCCGGGATCCACGATCCCGATCGTCCAGCTGTCGGCGGGCGAGGTGAGGACGTCTCCCCCGACATCGAGGAGCCATTCGCCGTCGCCGAGCAGCCGGGCCGCGTGCGCCATGGTGGTCGCTTTGACGGTTCCGGCGAGGTCGATGACCCCGTCGGGCCGGTGCGGGGTGAAGGCGCCGTCCGTCGCCGTTCGCCAGTGCAGCGATTCGGTGTAGGCGGTCCGCATCTGCTCGGACGCGGCCGTCAGCGCGAGCTCGCCGCGGGCGATCCGGGACGCCTCCGACTCCGGCCGGTACAGGCTGAAGCGGGCGTCGGCGTCGGCGAAGACGGCTTCGACGTCGCCGACCGGGGTGTCGTCGGCGGCGCGCAGGCTGACGACGGTGCCCATCGTCGTGAACGTGTGCACGGTCAGAGTCCGGCCTGGTCGATCGCCGATTGCAGGGAGGTGAGGTACCCGTCGCTGGTGTAGGTCGCTCCGCTGACCGCCTGCACGTTCGCGGACTGGGCGGCGAGGACTTCTTGACGCAGGATCGGCGCGGCCCGGTGCGAGATCGACACGGACCGGCCGTCCTTGTCCGTGAGGTGCACGGCCGTGACGTCGGTGATCTGCCCGCCGGCGACGGTGATCGCGACCTGCACAGCGCCGAAGCGAGTCGGAACAGATGAGCCGGTCCACGTGCCGTCGGCCGAGGCGGACGGGCTCGCAGTGGCCGTCGAGCTCGTACCGGCCGACGGGTCGGTGGGCGCGCCGGCGGAGGGCGTCGTCGAGGCGGGGGCGCCGGCCGGGGTCGGCGTGGTCACCGCGGGAGCCGCTCCTTCCGTGGCTGTGGTGGCGCTCGTCCCGGTGGCGAGCGGGGAACCGGTGGCGCCGGCGGATCCCATCTGCCAGCCGCCGACGAGGACGGCGAGGGAGGCGAGGACGCTGGCGACTGCTGCTCGTGTTCTCACCAGTCGAACCTCTCCACGTGGATCTGCCGGTCGGGCAGGCCTGCCGCTCGCGCGTCGCGGACGACGAGGTCGGCCCAGGCGGTGGGACCGCAGACGAACAGGTCGGAGTCGAGCAGGCCCGGCAGCGCCGAGGCGAGCGTCACACCGCGGGCGATGGACTCGGCGGACATCCACGTCGCGAGCCCTGCGGGCCGCCGGCCGATCATCCCGAACAGTGCGCCGTGGCTGCTGCGGACCAGTGTCTGTGTCTCGTCCCAGAGGTAGGTCTGGGAGTCGTCGGTGGCGCGCAGCAGGACGGTGGCCTCGCCGGGGCGCAGGCCGCCGTGCTCGAGGAGCGCTCGAGCGGGGGTGATGCCGATGCCGGCGGCGATGATCGCGAGGCGCGGGGCGGTGCGGGCGACGTCGGTGAAGATCCCGTAAGGGCCCTCGATCGAGACCGCGGTCCCGGAGCGCAGTCGTGCGAGCCGGTCGGTCCCGGCTCCGAGTGCGCGGACGGTGATCCGCGCGCGAGTGTCGGTCGGGACGGCGGAGAAGGAGATCGGGTGGGCGTGCCACCAGGTGCCGTGGCTCCAGAACCGCCAGATCGCGTACTGCCCGCCGATCACGCCGAGGCGGGAGAGGTCGCGGCCGGAGAGGTGGATGGAGAAGACGCCGGGGGCGATCGTCTCGACGGCCTCGACCCGGATCCGGTGCCGCAGCGTCGTGAGGACCGGCACCGCGAACCGGAACCTGGCGATCGCTCCGAACGCCAGGACGTAGAGGGCGAGCCAGTAGACGCGCTGCGGGGTGCTCTCGGCGAGGACCTGGCCGGCGGAGAGCTGGTGGGGGACGGCGACGAGGACCGCCGCGTAGCTGAGGAGGTGGATCGCGTGCCACGCCTCGTACGCGAAGCGGCGGCGCACGGCGACGAGGGAGGTGACGACGACGAGCACCAGCAGGGTGCTGCCGAGCAGCGCCAGGACCATGTCGGCGCCGGAGTACAGAGCGAGTGTCTCGTTCCACAGCGTCAGCCCGTCGGTGAGGGCGTAGCCGACGGTGAGCAGGGCACCGTGCCCGAGGATCAGAGACAGGGCGGGCTTGCCGAGGCGACGGTGCAGCGCCATCGCGGTGTCCTGGCCGAAGGTGCGATCGATCCAGGGGATCCGGGCGGCGAGGACGAGCATGACCAGGATCAGGTCGGTGCCGACGAGGCCGGCGACGATCCCTGCGGCCGTGAGAGCTCCGGCGATATCGGTGGCCTCCGCGGGCCCGCCGGCTGCGAGGTAGAGCGCGATGGCGAGGGCGACCGAGACCCAGCTGGCGGTGACGAGCGCGTCCGCGGAACGCAGGCGCCGACGCAGGGATCGCTCGCGGTCGGCCTGCGACCGCCGCAGCGTGGTCGGCGCGTGGGGTGCGGGTGCGTCGGTCGGTCGGATCGTGGTGCTCACGGCGGCGCCCTCCGGTCGGTGTCGCATGCGCCGACCTCGGGTTTCCGGGGGCGCGCTCCTACCGTCGCGGGGGAGTCTTGGTGTCGACTATGAGGGATGCGTGCCGATTCCCCGCCGGAGCCCGATTCGTGTTCGAGGTCTCACATGTCACCGCTCGGGCAGCACGACCGTCACCGTCACTCCGGCGGGTCGACAGTTCTCGATGGTGACCGATCCGTCCGCGGTGTCAACGAGAGCTGCGACGAGGGCGAGCCCGAGCCCGCTGCCGCCGTCGCGGCTGGTGCGCGCCTCGTCGGGTCGAGAGAAGCGCTCGAACGCGTGCGGCACGAACTCCTCCGGGATGCCGTGCCCAGTGTCCCGGACGCTCAGCTCGAGGGTGGAATCGTGCTGCTCGAGGAGGAGGGTGATGCGTCCGGCAGGAGGTGTTGCGGCGATCGCATTCGCGCCGAGATTGTCGAGGATCCGCGAGAACGCGCTCACCGAGAGCGGGTAGGGCGCGTCGGCGCGCTCGATCGCGGTATCGAGCTCGATGTCGGGGCCGGTGCCGCCGGTGATCGTCCTCAGCCGGTCGACGGAGTCCATCAGCTCGGTCTCCAGCTCGCTCGCCGTCGCGCGCGCGGTGACGGGCGGGGCGGCGTCCAGCCGGGAGAGCTCCAGGAGGTTCGTCGCCAGGCGGGACAGGCGGGCGAGGGACCCCTCGGCGGCGCGAATCTCTTCTTCGAGGGCGTCCGCGTCGCCGAAGTGCCGGTGCGCGAGTTCGAGCTGGGTGATGACGACTGCCAGCGGCGTGCGGATCTCGTGGCTTGCCGCGGACACCATCTGCCGCTCCCGATCGGCGGTGTCCCGCGTCCGAGCGATGAACGCGTTCAACGTCTCCGCCAGATCCGACAGCTCATCAGTCGCCGGGCCTACGGGAAGCTCGCCGCCGTGCCGGTCGCCGAGCGACGCGGCGGTGCGGCGCATCCGCTCGACCGGACGCAGGGCGGCGCCGGTGAGCAGCCATG
The DNA here is from genome assembly GCF_002932695.1 of Rathayibacter sp. AY1D2. Classification (NCBI taxonomy): domain Bacteria; kingdom Bacillati; phylum Actinomycetota; class Actinomycetes; order Micrococcales; family Microbacteriaceae; genus Rathayibacter; species Rathayibacter sp. AY1D2. The sequence continues at coordinate 57,130 of NZ_PSVX01000001.1, forward strand.
CGGCGAGGGCGGACAGGATCACGAGGGCCGCGGCGCTGACGAGCAGCGTCCGGTCCAGGGCCGCGACGGTGAGGTCGCTGCCGGCGCCGCTGCGAGCCGCCCACAGCTCCCACGTGCCCGCACTCGTGTCCAGGGTCCGGGAGACGATCGTGAACCGGACGTCCTCGTCGGTCATCACCGTCGAGGTGCCGTCGCTGCCGGTGCTGCGCTCCAGAACCTCGTGGACGTCGTGCGGCATCGTATCGACGGGGACCGCTCCGCCGGGAGCGCGCGCGAAGATCAGGATCCCCTCGGCCGGAGGGTCGGGGGTCTCGGTCGGGTCCGATCCCAGATCGGCGAGATACGGGGCGAGGTCGCCCTCGGCGAGGGTCACCTCGGACGCGACGACGATGCTGCGGAACTGCCCGTGCAGCACGAGGGTGATCACGCCGACCCCGATCAGCGCGACGAGGAGGCTGCCGAGGGTGATCCGGGAGCGGATCGACAGGGAGCGCAGCAGCCTCACTCGGCGCGCTCCAGCCGGTATCCGGCGCCGCGGACGGTCGTGATCCGGAGGCCTGTGTCGGCGAGGGCGAGCTTCTTGCGGAGGTAGCTGACGTACTGATCCACGAGGGTCGGCTCGAACGTCTCCGTAGACCCCCACACTTCGGCGAGGATCTCCGTCCGGGTCAGTACCTCATCGAGATGCACGGCGAAGAAGCGCAGCAGCGTGAGCTCCTTGACACTCAGCGCGAAGGGACGCTCTCGGACCGTCGCGCGCACGGACAGGGCATCCAGGCGCAGCGCTCCGATCTGGACCACTGGCTGCGGGCCGCTGGCTCGGCGCCGGATCTGTGCGCGGATCCGGGCGCTCAGCTCGCCGAAGTGGAACGGCTTGGTGACATAGTCGTCGGCGCCCGAGTCCAGCCCGAAGATCCGGTCCTCGACGGCGTCCCGCGCCGTGATCAGCACGACCGGGACGGTGCTGCCCGACTCCCGCATCCGTCGGCAGACCTCGAACCCGGTCATCCCTGGCAGCATCACGTCGACGACGGCGACATCGACGTCTCCCGCGGTGAAGGCGATCAGCGCGTCGACGCCGTTGTCGACGAGCTGCACGTCGTAGCCGTCCTCCCGCAGTCCCCGCTCGACGAGGGCACCCATCTGCGGGTCGTCCTCGACGACGAGGATCCGGGACATCAGACTGCGCCGGACGTGCCGAGCAGCAGGCCGATCAGGAACGTCGCCGCGAGGGCCAGAGCGCCGCCGACGACGATGCGGATCATCGGGCGCAGAGCCGGGCTGCCGCCGACCCGTGCGCTGATGTATCCGGTCGCGGCGAGGGCGATCAGCACCACGGCGAAGGTCACCGGAACCCTCCAGTCCGGCGGAGGGAGCAGGATCGCCAGCAGCGGCAGCACGGCTCCCAGGAGGAACGCCAGCGCCGAGGCGCCGGCGGCGGCGAGCGGGCTGGCGACCGCTTCCTCGTTCAATCCGAGCTCCGCTTCCAGATGTGCGGTCAGAGCGTCGTTCTCGGTCAGCTCGCGGGCGACCTGATGCGCTGTCTCCGGGGTCAGGCCACGCGCTCGATAGAGCCAGGCGAGTTCTTCCAGCTCCCCGTCGGGGTCCTCGGCCAGCTCGACCCGCTCCTTCGCGATCAGTGCGCGCTGGCTGTCGCTCTGGCTGCTCACCGACACGTACTCGCCGAGCGCCATCGAGATCGCACCGCCGACGACCCCTGCGACGCCCGCCGTCAGGATCGGTGCCGTGGCGGTCGTCGCTCCGGCGACACCCACGACGAGAGCGGCGACCGAGACGATGCCGTCGTTCGCGCCGAGCACGCCCGCTCGCAACCAGTTCAGCCGCCCTGAAATCGCGCTGTCGTGCGGTTCCGCGCGGGGCGAGGAGGGCTGAGGCGTGAATGGGGTCGACATGAGGGCCATGCAAGCACCCACCCCTCGGAAGCGCTAGCCAGAAAAGCCTGCCCAATCCCGTCGGTGCTGCCCCGGCTGAGAAGAGACGCAGGGAAGAGGCAGAGCCCAGCGCCGGCCGGGAGCTACGGTGCCAGCACATCCCGGACCGAAGGAATCACCATGCCGCTCATCCGCATCGACCTGATCGAGGGCCGCTCCGACCAGCAGATCACCGCACTCGGTGACGCGCTGATGCGCACCCTCGTCGAGGTGTACGGCCTCCCGGAGCGTGACCGCTTCCAGATCGTCACCGAGCACAAGCCCGGCCGGCTCACCGCCCTGGACGTCGGACTCGGTATCGAGCGGTCCGAGCAGATCGTCATCATCCAGATCTTCACCCAGGCCGGCCGCAGCACCGGGGAGAAGCAGGCGTTCTTCGCCGCCCTCGCCGCCGCGCTCGAGGAGGTCGGCGTCGACAGCGCCGACCTCGTCATCGGCTTCGTCGAGAACACCGCAGCCGACTGGTCCTTCGGCTACGGCCGAGCGCAGTATGTCACCGGCGAGCTCGCAGCGCCCGGCAGCGCTTGACGACGAGGTCCGGAGGAGGAGCGCCGCCGGCGACACAAGGATCGTTCACTGGTCGGAGTCGATCAGCCTGCTAAGCGTCCCATCCCGAGAGGCTGCCCTGGAGGTCGTAGTCGCTTGACGATGTGAGCCCGTCGTGGTCATCACGGCCGACATCGGCCGGGTCGACGTGTTCCAGGAAAACTGGCGTGCTCGGTGTGATCAGCGCCCAGACGCGGTGCTGCTGCAGGCCAGGGATCTCGATCATGCCGCCGCCTACGCGGGCAGCCTCCTCGATCGCACGTTCGAGCTCTCCGAGGTTCGTCTCGCCGGCGAGGTAGAAGTGGCGGGTGCCGATAGTCAGTTCAAGTGGTCGCATGAGTCCCCTCGTTCTGCCGCTCACGTCACAGTAGGCGCTGAACTCGGCTTCTCAGCAGGGTCTCGCCTAAGCAGAGTGCGCGTAAGACGAAGAGGGTCTCCAGATCGTTGCCCCGTAAGGGGATCGTTCACAGACACATCGAGGGACTGGCGACGTTCGTCCGTGCAGTCTGGGACGAAACCGTGCTCTGAGGGCATTCACTACTGAGGGGGTGATGTCGGATGGTCGGTGCTACTGAGGTGACGCTGGTGGATCGTCTTCGCGGTGGTGACCCTTCGGCGCTGGATGCTCTCTTCCGGATGCACGGCCGCGCGCTCTACCGCGCCGCGGGAAGCTTCCTCGCGGACGCCGGTCATGCCGAGGACGTCGTGCAGGAGAGCTTCTTCCTGCTCTGGCAGCGCCGCTCGGGCGTGCGCATCGTGGGGAAGTCGGTGCTGCCCTGGCTGCTGGTCACGGTACGCAACCTCAGCTTCTCGACCAATCGCCGCGAGCAGCGCCGACGCCACCTGCCCCTCTCCGACGACACCGCCTCTCGCGGCGTCGACGCGGAGGCGAGCGAGCGGCTGCTGGACGTGCGACGTCTGGTCGAGCAGATGAGCGCGACGGACCGTGCGATCTGGACGGCGTGCATCGAGGACGACCTCAGCTACAGCGATGCCGCGCGTTCCCTCGGCCTGTCCCACGGGACGGTCCGCAATCGCCTCTCGCGGGCACGGGCATCGGTGACGAGAGCCCTGACGGAACGGACAGAGGACCATGGACAGTCGTGACCTGAGCGATGAGCAGCTCGAGCGCATCAGCGCACGCCTCGCGGACCGAATCCGCCGCCGCCGACGTCTTCGCCAGGCCGCGGCGGTGACGCTCGCCGGCATCGCCGGCGCCGTCCTCAGCGCGGCAGTCCTCACGGCGGTGACGACGGAGCGCGGCACTCCGGTCGCAGCGCCCGTCACCTGCTGGGAACAGGACGGGCAGGGCGTTGCCCTGTCGGGCGAGATTCAGACGCCCGCGAAGCAGTCCACTGCGTCGCTCGCAGCGGCGTGCGCTGCGCTCACGGGGACCGACGCAGACGGGACTGACGCAGCCTTGTTCTCCCTCGCAGGAACTCAGGTGTGCCAGGAGGGCGGCCGGATCGAGATCTTCACGGGACTGACCACCGCGGTCGACTGCACCAATCCGCCCGCGACGCAGACCGGAGTGGACCAGTGACCGTCAGGCGGGCGAGAGTCCTCCCCCTCATAATCCTCTGCCTCTCCGCGGCGCTCCTCGTCAGTGGATGCGCGACGAGCGCCGGCAGCCCCGGTTCCCCACCGACGACGCAGATACCCGGCGAGCTGCTCAGCGCCGAGGACGCGACCAGGTCCGTCTACGAGACCACCTCGGTCATCGGCGATCAAGGATCAGGCGGATGGCTGCTCGATCACCCCGTCAGCCTTCGCATCATCGGCATCGACGGCCGGTCGAAGCTCAGCGTCGACGGGCCGTGCAACACGCTGGCCTACGACCTCCAGTCCGCGGGGCTGCAGACGTCCGTGTGGGTCGTCAGCGGGGGCCCCGCGACGACCTACGTCGGCTGCCTCGCCGCCGCTGGCGAACGAGAGCAGTGGCTGATGGACGTCCTGGGCACCAAGGACGTCAGCCTCACCCAGACCTCCACGACGATGCGCATCCGCTCCGGCCCCGTCACCATCGACGCCACCGCCAGCATGACCCCCATCTCCACCGAGACGCCTGCCCAACCAACGGAGACGACGGAGGCCCTGACACCCACCGTCCCGACACAGGGCCCGCCGGGCACCCCCATCGCCGCCGCCGCCTCTGAGGGGCCGATCATCGACGTCCAGCAGCTGACAAATCCGGCGCTCGACCTGGCCAACGGCACCGGAAGACTCCTCTCGACGCTCAGTGCGGAGGAGAAGAAGCAGTACCCGATCTACGCGGTCGGAACCACGTACGAGGAGCTCGCCGCGTATGACCCCGCTCTCGCGGACCACTACTGGGTCGCACAGGACGAGCCGGTCTGGGCGCTGACCGTGCACGCGCCCGCGGAGAGAACAGACGTGCCCTATGGCTTCGACCTCCATCGGGTGGACGTCTTCACCGCCGTCTACGACGGGATCAGCGGAGAGCTCCTGACGTCACAGGGCGATGTCGACCTCGCGTCTCTCGGTGCGCCCGGCGAGCTGATCACCGCCGGATAGATCCTTAGTTACCGTCCGTATGGGAATCCCCAAACGGGACGCCAGAGGCGATGCGGATGAGGCGAAGCGCGCGATTGCTTGGTGGCGCGCTCGCTACGCTCACGTGATGGTCGGCCTCTCGCAGTGGCGCCGGCGAGCTGACGCTCGCCGTTCGCGCCGCGCCCGGTTCCGGGTTCTGCTCGCTGAGGTTTGTGGTGAGTGCTCGCACCCCTGGGTGGAGCACCTCGCGGACGCCGGCCTGGTCGGCAGCCCCGTGTGCTCGGAGTGCGTCTACGAGCTCGAGCATGGGTTCAGTAGCGGACCGATTTGTCACCGACCGGTTCCGATCGATGTGTTGAGTCGCGCCGATGCCGCTGCGGCGGCGGCAGGGCAGGGCGGCAGTGATCAATTGGTCGGAGGAGGCCAGATTCGGGTCGCAAAAGAAGACCTTGACGCCTCATGTCAGCGTCCGGCGAGAGTGGTCAGCAGGTCCTGGATGCTCGTCTTCTCGACAACCGGGTCGGGGCTGCCGGCGCGGACGGAGGAGAGAACGGGGTCGATCTGCTGGTCGACGTAGGTCCACGTCTGGCAGTTCGCGGCGCTCAGTGCGGGCTCCGCGTCGTCCCAGGCGGTCTCAAGGTCGGTGGCGCGGGCTTTCGCGCCGGCCTGATCGCCGCTGGTGACGAGGGCGAGGGTGTCGGCGGTGATCGTCTGGAAGTTCTGCACGTCGGCGGAGGGGAAGTCGGTCTGAACGGATGCCTTCGCGTCAGCTGCGGACAGCGTTCCCGACGCATCGCAGGCCGGGGCTGCGCCTTCCGGTGCCGGACTGGTGTGCGGCTGGCTGTTGGTGAAGGCGAGCAGCCCGACGACGGCGACGGCGAGGACCGCGAAGGCGACGAGTGAACGGCGTTCGCGGGCGACTGGCGTGGTGTAGTGCTCGGATGCGCCCTTGTCGACATCGGCCTTGCTGAGGGAGAGGTAGACGACGGTGGCGAGGATCGCGAGCAGGAAGATGATGCTGGTGACGAAGGTGCCGAGCCCGAGGCCCTGCTCGTCGGGGGAGAGGCCGAGCCAGTCGCCGATATTGGCGCCGAGGGGGCGGGTGAGGATGTAGGCGATCCAGAACGCGAGGACCGGGTTCGCGCCGTAGCGCCAGAGGCCGGTGACGATCGCGAGCAGCGTGAGGGGCAGGAGGATCGAGACGCCAGGGCCCCAGCCGGTGAGCTCGAGAGTCCAGTCGCCGAGGGCGGTGCCGAGCGCGAAGGTGACCAGGACGGTGACCCAATAGAACGCCTCCCGCGGGGTGGTGTCGATGCTGTGGATCGAGAGGGTGCGCTCCTTCGAATACCAGACGCCGAACACGATCACGAGCAGCAGCGAGAAGACGAGGGAGCTGGCCCAGAGAGGCACTCCGAGCTGGTCGGTGAGGATGTCGGTGAGCAGGGTGCCGGTGACGCTCATCACCACGACAGTCAGCCAGTACGCGGCGGGCACGTAGCGTCGCAGCCGCATCTGCACGGCGAGCACGACCGCGGTGACGATGATGAAGATCACAGCCGTCGCGATGAGGCCGACGCCGAGGACCATGTTGATCCAGTCGGCGAAGCTCTCACCGACCGTGGTGCAGAGGATCTTGATTATCCAGAACCAGATCGTGACCTCGGGGACCTTGCTGAGCAGCCGCCGGCCGCGGGACGGTGCTGCCGTCGTTGAGATGTCCATGCCCGCAGAGTCCCAGCCGGGACGTGGGCGGCGGCTCGGGATGCGCCGTGCTGCGTTGTGTTTGCTCACAACGACCCGAAGCTCCGCGGTTCGACCAGGTCGGTACCGAGCCGATGGGCTCAGGTTCTGTGCTTTCACAACGGATGCGGGGGAATCCTCCGCACCCGGAGCCCGCGCATTCGTAGCGTGGACTCCTCCGGCGTGCTGCGCGCCGAGCGAGGAGGACGGCACTGATGCCGAACAGCGGACCCCCGGCCGATGGTGCGATCGCCTATCGGGCGGCGCGACGCTGGCCGCTGATCTCGGCGGGCCTCGCGGTGCTGCTCACGGGACTTCTGGCCGCGCTGATCTTCTACCGGGAGCACGACAAGCCGTTCGGGTTCGACACCGCGTGGATGAACGAGATCATCGAGCACCGGTCGACGTTCTGGTTGGTGCCGTCGCTGGTGATGAACAGCCTCGGCGGCGGGATCGTCGGCACGATCGTGATTCCGCTCGTCGTGTTCGTGGGGCTGCTGGTCTGGCGGGGTCGGTGGGCGGCGACGTACTTCGCGATCGCCGCGCCGCTGAGCGGGCTGCTGGTGCAGATCCTCAAGAACGCTGTCGGTCGTCCGCGGCCGCTGGAGATCCTCGTGAACGCCGACTTCGGCTCGTTCCCCTCCGGCCACAGCGCGAACGCCGCCACGACCGCGATGGTCCTCGCGATCGTCTTCCCGCTGTGGTGGGTCCGCATCGCCGGAGCCCTTTACACGGTGGCGATGATGCTCAGCCGCACCTACCTCGGTGCGCACTGGATCTCCGACACCGTCGGCGGGCTGCTCCTGGGCGCCGGGGTGGCGTTGATCGTCTGGGCGCCGCTCGCGGTCAGGCTGCACACCGAACGTGCTGCATCACCGTCGTTCCGTTGGCGGCGCTTCTCCGGGCACCGTCCGACCAGATGACGGCGGAAGGCAGCGGGCAGCGCTGCCGGTGAGCGGGTCGCTGTGCGCTTGTTCAACGGACCCGGCGAAGCCCCCAGCCCCGGGTGCCGCAGACTGGCCGACCATGGCGGCATGACGCATCTCACCGATCAGCGCCGCCCTCCGCTCCCTCGGATCCGCTCCCGCCTCCTCGCCGGCCGCTACGCCGCCTCGACGGTGCCCGAGGCGACGGCGCTGTTCTGGGTCCTCAAGGTGCTGACGACGGGGATGGGCGAGACGGCGTCGGACTTCCTCGCGACCGCGTTCGACCCGGTGATCGTTGTCGGAGTGACCGGGCTCGCGTTCCTCGCCGCGCTGGCGCTGCAGTTCGCAGCCCGCCGGTACGTCCCCTGGGTGTACTGGCTGGCGGTGCTGATGGTGAGTGTCTTCGGCACGATGGCCGCCGACGTGCTGCACGTGGTCGCCGGTGTCCCGTACCTCGTCTCCACCCTCGGGTTCGCGGTGGCTCTCGCGGCGGTCTTCCCCGTGTGGTGGCGGGTGGAGCGGACGCTGTCGATCCACTCGATCACGACGCCGCGCCGGGCCGCGTTCTACTGGCTCGCCGTCTCGGGGACGTTCGCACTCGGCACCGCAGCGGGCGACCTGACCGCGTCGACCCTCGGCTTCGGCTACCTGCCCTCCGCCGTCCTGTTCGCGGCGATCATCGCGATCCCCGCTCTCGCACACCGGTTCACGGGGCGGAACGCGGTCCTCGCGTTCTGGGCCGCCTACGTCGTCACGCGACCGCTCGGCGCCTCGGTCTGCGACTGGCTCGCGGATCCCGTCGCCCAGAAGGGCCTGGGCCTGGGCACCGGCCCGGTCACGCTCGCGGCCCTCGCGGTGTTCCTGCTGCTGGTCGCGGTGATCGCGCTCCGCCGACCGCGCGCGGCCGTCACGGCGACCCCCTGAGCGCTGGGCTCAGGCGTCGCGTCCGGCGCGGTTCTTCTGCCGCCAGTAGGTGAGGGCGATGCCGGCGAGGCTGAGAACGACGATGCCGACGAGGACGATGTCGATGTACTTCCCCACGAAGTCCGCGACGCCGGGGATCTGCCCGAGGAAGAAGCCGAGGAGGATCACGCCGGTGGACCAGACGGCGGCGCCGAGTGCGTTGAAGCCGACGAAGTGGCCGTAGTGCATCTTCCCGACGCCCGCGGCGACGGGGGCGAAGGTGCGCACGACCGGCACGAAGCGGGCGATGGTGACCGCCCAGCCGCCGAACCGGTCGAAGAACGACTGGGTGCGGGCGACGCTCGAGCGGCTGAAGAGCCCGCTGTCCTTGCGCTCGAAGATCCGCGGCCCGCTCGCGCGGCCGATGACGAACCCGAGCTGGTCGCCCAGGAACGCGGCGGCGGCGACCATCAGGATCACCAGCGGCACCGGCAGGGAGATCACGCCGGTCGCGACGAAGACACCGGTGAAGAAGAGGAGGGTGTCACCGGGGAGGAAGAACCCGATCAGCAGGCCCGTCTCGACGAAGGCGATCAGGCAGACCAGGGCGATCGCCCAGGGGCCGGCGCCGTCGAGGAGGGATTGGGGGTCGATCATCGGTTCTCCTTGCGAGAGGTCGGGTGGGGCTGCGTCGCGGGGATGCGGACGTCGACACCGAGGCCGTGGGGGGCGAGGTTGCGGAGTCGGAGCTCGCCGCCGGCGGCGCGGCTGAGACCGGCGACGATCGCGAGCCCGAGGCCGGCGCCGCCGTCGCGGGAGCGGGCGGCATCCGGGCGGGTGAAACGGTCGGTCGCGACCGCGAGGAACGCGTCAGGAACGCCCGGGCCGTCGTCGTCGACGGAGAGGACGATCTCTTCGGCGCGCTCGACGAGGGTCGCGCTGACGCTGCCGCCGTCGGGCGTCGCAGTGACGGCGTTCGCGAGCAGGTTGTCCAGGATCCGGCCGAAATCGGTCGGGGAGATCGGGTACCGGGCGGCGACGATCGAGGCGGGGGCGACGAAGTCGATCGCGAGGTCCCGCTCGCGGGCGAGCATCCGGGCGCGGTCGACGCTGTCGGCTACCTCCTCCCGCAGAGCCGCCGAGGAGGCGTCGCCGGTAGCGATGCCAGCGTCGATCCTCGACAGGATCAGCAGCCCGTCCGTCAGGGACTGCAGGCGGTCGATCGAGCGGCGCGCGTCGACGACGTCGGCGTAGAGCGCCGCCGGATCGTCGCGGACGCGCTCGGCGAGCTCGAGGCGGGTGCGCAGGGCGGCGAGGGGGGTCCGCAGTTCGTGGCTCGCGTCGGCGACGAGCCGCCGCTCCCGGTCCGCGGACTCCCGCAGATCCGCGATCAGCGCGTTCAGGGTCGCGGCGAGGTCGGAGAGCTCGTCGCGGGCGGGCCCGACGGGGAGGAGCTCGGTGGAGCGGCCGTGGCGTAGCCGGTCGGCGATGGCGCGCATGCGGCCGACGGGGCGCAGCGCGAGGCCGACGAGGAGCCAGGAGGTGGCGGCGAACGCGACGAAGAGGATCGCGAGGGCGATCAGCAGGGTGGTGCTGACGCCGCCGACGACGGCCTCGGCGGTGTCGCGGCTCTCCTCGATCAGCGCCTGCGACGCTCCCGAGCGGACCAGCTCGATCGTGGAGGCATCGAGGATGTGATCGAGCTGCTCGCGCACGACGACCGCGACGATCCCGAAGAACAGCATCGCGACCAGCAGGCTCGACACCGTGATCCGCACCCGGATCGACAGGGACCGCCAGCTCACGGCGTCACCCCGAGGCGATAGCCCGCACCCCGTCGGGTGAGGATCTCGACCGACGCCCCGCCCGCGGCCAGCTTGCGGCGGAGGTAGCTGATGTACTGCTCCGCGATGTTGTGGTCCACGACCTCCGCCGACCCCCACACCTCGAGCAGGATCTCCTCCCGCGGCACGAAGTCCCCGGCGCGCGCCGCGAGCGCGCGGAGGACGCCGAACTCCTTGGGGCTCAGAGGCAGGACGGCGCCGTCGACCGTCGCGGCGTGCGCGTAGGGGTCGACGCGCAGATTTCCCAGCACGACCGGTGCCCGGTTCGTGAGGTGCTCTCTGCGGATCATCGCTCGGAGGCGGGCGGAGAGCTCCTCGAAGTGAAACGGTTTCGCGAGGTAGTCGTCGGCGCCCGCGTCGAGGCCGAACACGCGGTCCTGCAGGGCGTCGCGGGCGGTGAGCATGATCACCGGGAGCGTGGCACCGCTCGCGCGCAGGTGCCGGCAGATCTCGAAGCCACTCATCCCCGGGAGCATCACGTCGAGGATCGCCGCGGAGTAGTCCGCTTCGCGCGCCGAATTGAGCGCGTCGACCCCGTTCGAGAACAGGTCGACGTCGTAGCCGTCGCCGGTGAGGCCCCGCTTGATGAGCTCGCCCATCTCGACGTCGTCTTCGACGACCATCACCGCGTCACGCATCCAGGCCTCCTACGGTCATGCTCGCACCGGTGGCGCGGCGGAACTGGCCTACTCCGCGGAGATATGCGGCTTCTCAGCGGTACGCACTGCATACAAAGGCAGCACGTGCGGCCCGATGGAGCAGCACGCCCCTGGTGCGCAGACGATCTCGGACGCGGGCACCGACATGGACGCCGACCTCCGGTCGACGCGGTGCTGTGCGCTGTGCGCATTTTTGCCTGGAAGCCTTCGGCAACGTACGGGCCTGCGGCGTCCACGCAAGCCGCTGCGCGGCCGGCTCCTCCGACGTTCTCGGCACGCGGTCGCTGCGCTCCCTCACATCGCGCCGACAACCTCTCCTCCTCCGCCCTCCGGGTTGCGCTCCCACCTCCGACCCTGCTCGGCACTACGTGCCTTCCAGGCAAAAAAACGCTGGGAGAGAAGGAAGAACAACAACCTCGCCGCCGACCCCGAGGCCGTGCAGGCGGGCCGCGTGCAGATCGTGAAGCTGCGCGTCATCGAGAACACCGGCGAATACCGCGCGGGGGAGTGGACCCCGCACGACGCCCCGACCACGCACTACGTGGAAGCGAAGTTCGAACTCGGCGAGCACGTGCTCGCCTCCCTCCACAAGGGAGACGCCGTGATCGTCGTCGGCTACGAGCGCACCGTCGCCTGGGGAGAAGGAGAGAACCGCCGCACCGGCCGCGTCCTCGAAGCCGACGCCATCGGCCCCAACCTCACCCGCGCGACCGCCGTCGTCACCACAACCACCCAACGCGCACCCCGCCGCAGCGCCGCCTCCGCGGCTGAGTAGGACTCGGTCCTCCGAGATACTCCGCCATCCGCCGCAGAGTTCGCCGTTCTACGGCCTATATTCGCGGTTCTCCGTAGAGGACGGAGGCGGTCCGGGGTTGGGCTGCTGGAAGCTGCCCACGCCCAGAGCGGCGAGTCCCGCGGACACCGCCGCGCCCAGAAGGCGGAAGACGATCACGAATGCCTTTCCGACGAACTTCAACACGTTTGCCATCACGAGACCATCGCTTTCCGGAACTGATCGCAACGCTAGTGGTTCCGAGCGAATCCCGGTGGGTTCTACTCCCAGCCGTTCGCGATCCGGACCGCGTAGAGGTGACGTGATCCTCCGGGATCGCTGCGCGCACTTCCGGGATCGCCGCGGCGCTCGTCGCCGCGTTGCTGCGCACCACCGTTGATGCCGATTCCGCGCGCGTCCGGTGTGCCAGTTCCCACATGCCTCCATCGTCGCATCCGACGCTGACACGACCCGCTCGAGCGTGGGGGCCGGCGGCGCCGGCCCGTGAGGGGCGACCCCCTCACGCTCCCCGGTGTCCCGTTCCGGGGCGCGAGCTGCACTCGCGCAGCGGCGACGGAGCACCGCCAATGGGAGGCCGCGATGCGGCCCGTTCCATCCGTTTTCTGCACCTCTCCGCGGTTCCAACCTATTTCGCTCCACCGGCTGCGTGCCACCGATCCCGGACGCGCCCTACGGGCTTATTTCGCCCGTGATCGGTGTCACTCCGCCGGCTCCACTCAAACGGTTTTCCCCGCCGGAGAGGCAAAGAAAAACGATCAGTTAGGAGCAGGAGCAACACACATGGACACCCTCGAAGCGATCCTCCGTGACCAGATGGTCACCTACCTCGTCAGCAAGAACATCCTCTGCCCGCGCACCGGGGCCGTTCTCGACTCGCGCACCTGTGTCGTCTTCAACGACGCGGACGGGGATCCCGCGGTCGTCATCTCGCCCGAGGGCTGGCAGCAGATCGCGAAGGAGCCCGCCACCCTCGACCGCCTCGCGGAGCGCGGGATCACCGTCGACATCAACACCGCGCTGGCCGCAACCCGCTGAGAGGAACAGACCATGTACCGCACCGACACCGACACCGGCCTCGCGACCCCCGATCAGGTCGCCCTCATCATCACCGACCAGCGCGCTCACTGGGACCAGAACGCCGACGACAGCGACGACGTGATGCTCGCCGCCGTCCGCAACGCCCACGCCCTGCCGGGCGCCGAGCCCGTCGAGGACGACGGCTCCGCCCTCGCCGCCGCACTGATCGCGTTCCTCACCCCGGACCCCGCCCGCACCGCACCGGTCATCGACGCCGACACCGGATGCGCGACGCCCGAGCAGATCGGCCTCATCGTCGCGTTCGAGCGCAACTACTACGAGGAGCACGAGAGCTACAGCACCGAACGGCTGCTCGCGGGCGTCCGCAACACGCTCACCCTCCCCGGGGTGTGGGTGCTCGGAGGGTTCCCCGTCCGGGAGGACGGCACCGACCACGCCGCCGCGCTGATCGCGTTCCTCATCCCGGCGGTGACTACGTGATCGAGCGCAGCCGTGTCGATGAGCGGCCCGGGGCCGCGCGCGCGGCTCATCAGCTCTCGCGCCTGTCCAGCGGCCGACTCCAGCAGGAGGCCGACCGTGTGCGCCTGCACGGCGAGCGGCTGACGGGGCTGAGTCGGAAGACGAGCCGCCGCCTGATCGAGCAGGAGGAGGCGATCCGAGCGAACCGGATCGCCGCGGCGGACAGCGCCGCTGAGCGGCGGCTCATCGTCGGAGTCGTCATCGCGACGGGCGCTCTTCTCGCGGTCGGGCTGCGGCTGATCCTCACCTCAGGGCAGCTCCCTCCTCTGTTCTGACGAGCGGGCCGCGCTGACTTGTTGTCATGCTTACAAGTCGGACCTCGCCCACCGTCCCGCCTCCGCCCGCGCATCCCGTCAGGGCGAGCAGCAGTGCTCCTGCCAGTGCGATCCCTGCGGTCGTCCGCCTCATCGTGTCCCCCGATCACTCCGCCGCGGCACGTCGCCGGGCGCGTCACCTCGACGCCAACAGCAGCCGCCCGCCCGGACGGAGTCGTCCTGGCGGGCGGGCAGCCCCCGTCCCGGTCACGCGCGCGGGATGACCACCGAGACGCTCGCGCGCGAGGCGCCCGAGACGGCCGTGACCGTGCCGGTGCCGGCGGCGATCGAGCTCTTGCCCGTGCGGAACACCTTGGTCACCGTGGCGCCCGGGGCGACCGCGGCCGAGGACGCCGTGCCGTAGGGCGTCACGACGGTCAGATCTGCGGCCGCGCGGCCGGTGTTCGTCGCCGTCACCGTGACGACGACCTTCCCGAGGATCAGCCGCGAGGTCGCCTTCGCGGTGACGGAGGCGCCGGGCGCAACGCTCGCTCCGGCCAGCGCCGTCGTCACGCCGTCGACGCGCGCGGTGATCGAGACGGTGCCGGCGGTGGAGCCGGTGCGGATCCGGGGGAGCGCGGCGACGCCGTCGGCGCCCGACAGCACCGCGGCGGTCGTCGCTCCGCTCTCGAAGGCCGCCGGCCCGGTGATCGCGAAGCCCACCGAGCGGCCCGCGAGGGCGCGACCGGAGGAGTCGCGCACCAGCACGGACTGCGCGAGGTCGCGCGTCGTCGCGGTCGGCACGCTCTGCAGCGTCCCGCGCGCCTCCGCCGAGGCCGCGAGGGCGATGCCGTTCACCTCGATCTCGGCCACGCCCGTGGACCCGCCGTACTCGCCGGCTCCCCACGCCGTGAATACGAGCCGCAGCGCCGTCGTGGTCACCGGAGCGAACGTCGCGCGGTTCAGCACGTCGCGCTCGCGGCCGGGAGCCGCTCCGCTCACGGGAGTCCAGACGTCGCCGACCAGGTGCTCGACCCGCCACGACCGCGCGGGGATCAGCCCGCGTCCGTCGGCGTCGGCCGCGTCGCTCGCGAACAGCACCGAGGCGCTGTCGACGGTCACGGCGCTCGGCCAGCGCAGCTCGACGTGCTGCTCTCCGACCCGGGGCCAGGAGCCCCAGATCGTCGAGGCGGCGCCGTCGGCGACCGCTCCGACCGAGGTCCACGGCGAGGTGTACGAAGCGCTCGTCGACGAGGCGAGCGGAGCGATGTCGCCGACGTAGTCGGTGCACGGCACGGTCACGGTGACCGTCGCGGTCCGGGTGAGCTCGTCGATCCGGTCGACCCGCACGGACATGCCGGAGTTGAGCACTGCGCTCTCTCCGGCGAGCACGAACTCGTTCGCCTCGCTCGCGTCGCCCGGACGCTCGAGCAGGTCGCCGGCGTACGGCTGGCCCGGGTTCGAGCGCAGGATCTGCACGCCCGAGACGTCGCGGCGCACCTGGAAGGGACTCGTGTACGCGCCGCCGTCGGACGTCGTGTCGGCGCGGTCGTTGTACTGCGCCCAGTAGCGGATGCCCGTGTCCTGCGGGTCGTTCCAGGTGAGCGCACGCCGGCCGGCGGGTCCGGCTCCGAGGGTGTCGAGCGTTGTGGTGCGGGGTGCGCCGCAGACCGGCTGGCGGGTGTTCGGCAGCGTGCCCAGGCGCGCCAGCGACGGGGACGACAGCGGCAGGAACGACCAGGCGCCGCCCATCACGTCGGTCCGGTTGCCGTACTCCTCGCGGCGGCAGTCCGCGGGCAGCGGGGTGGAGGCGTAGTCGCGGGTCGTGGCGCAGTTCACGCTGTAGGCGTGCGGCAGCGAGAGGTTGTGGCCGAGCTCGTGCGCGAGGAAGTACGCGTCCGGTCCGGGCTGGAACGCGCGTCCGCCGTCATCGGGATCGCCGGACTGCTCGCCGTTGGCCCAGTTCGGGCACGGGTCACCCTCAGGCACCATGGCGACCAGGTGCTTGCCCGGTCCGCGCTGCCAGCCGGTCCTCTGCGCGATCCAGTCCTGCAGTTCGCCCGTGTTCGTGCAGCCGATCGGCTGGTCGACGACCTGCCAGTCGACGACCTGGTCGAGCTCGAAGCGGATCGCCCCGCTGGTCTCGCGGGAGTAGAACCGGTCGACGAGGTCGAGGGCGCGGACGGCGTCGGCGGTCGTGTACCCGCCCGGGACGGTGCCCTGCGGAGCGACGAGCGCGATCGTCACGCGATGCGTCTGCACCTGGGCGCGCGCCGGGATCTCGACGTCGACGAAGTCGGCGTCGAGGGCGAGGGCGGCCTGCTGCGTCGTCGCGTCCGCCTCCGGCTCGATCACGGTGGGCTCGGCGTCCGGAGCCGCGACGGGGCGGTCCGGAGCGGGAGCGGGAGCGGCGGGAGCGGGGGCCACCGGAGCGGCCGCCGCTGGAGCCGCGGCGGGCCCTCCGGCGACGAGCCCGGAGGCCAGCAGCAGTCCGGTGAGCGCTCCAGGGAGCAGGGCGTGTCGTCGTCGCATGGTCGTCCTCTGGGTCGGTCCTCGCTGAGTGCCCCGAGCGGCAGCAGGCGGGGGCACGAGCTCCCGCCGACCTCCTCGCCGCTGAGGAGTCGGCTGACGTTACCGTGAACATCCGTGCAGGAACGGGCAGATGTCCCTCCGCGGCGGCCCCTTTCCGGGTGGGGACCAGAAATGACGAAGGCCGGGAGCGGGACCCCGGCCTTCAGCGACGATCAGATCTCGGTGTGCCCCAGATCCGCCGCGTCCAGCAGTCGGATTTCGGTCTCACATGCAGGGGTCGCAGGTGGGGGAGGGCCGGCCTTCCAGCCGGCCCGCGAGGGGCGATCCCCTCACACTCCCCGGCATCCCCGTTCCGGGGGCGCGAGCTGCACTCGCGCAGCGGCGACGGAGCGCCGCCCAGAGGTTCGGCCGGCGGTGCCGGCCGCTGATGTTCGCCCGTTGGGCTCACGCTTCTTTGCCGTGAAGCCTTCGGCGGCTCCCTCCGCTTCGCTGCGCTCGTAGCTACCTACGGGCTCCGTTCAAGTGGCTGCGCCACCGGCTCCTCCGAGACTTTCGGCACGCGGTCGCTGCGCTCCCTCTCACCGCGCCGAAACTCTCTCCACCGCCGCCCTGCGGGCGCCTCTCTGGTCAAGCGGCGACGTGGATAGGCTCTGTTGAGGTGGGTTCGGTGAGTGACTTATCCGAAGAGTCGGCGTTGGGATGTGAGCCGGCCGCGCTGGATTGAAGCGTCGTTCCTGGTTGTCCCGCCGGACCCACCGCTGCGCGTAGGTGGTCGGCGACGAGGATGCGGAACACGACCGTTGCCAGGCGCCGTTTCAGGGCGCGGAGCGCTTCCTTGCTGCCCTTGCCCTCGGCGCGTTTGCGCTCGTAGAAGACTCGGCCGGGGCTGGTTTTCATGCTGACCTGGGTGAGCGCGATCACGTGGAGGGCGTAGTTCAGTTGCCGGTCGCCGCTTCGGGAGAGGCGGTGCCGCACGACGTCGCCTGAAGACACCTCGCGAGGTGCGACGCCGGCATAAGCGGCGAAGTGGGCCTCGGTAGCGAATCGGGTGACGGGGCCGGTGCGGGCGAGGATCTTCCCCGCGGTGAGCTGCCCGATCCCGGGAACAACGGTGAGGGTGGACTCCGTCGCATTGACCCGCTCGAGGATGTGTCCAGTCGCGGTGGAGATCCGCTTGTCGAGACGGCGGATCTCCGCGACGAGGTCGACCGCGATGAGCCGGCGTGTTGTGGTCATGCTCTCGGTCGAGCGGACTCGGCGCAGCAGGGCAGCCGCTATGTCTGCGGTCAGCCTGCGAGGCGCTCCTCCGACGACCAGCAACGTCATGATGGCGTGGAGCCGGTTGATGGTCTGGGTACGGGTGCGCACGAGGTCGTCGCGATGCTCGGTGAGCAGCTTCAGCTCCGTGGAGGCCGCGTCGACCTGCACGGTTCGCAGCTTGCTGGACGTCGTGGCAGCGACCGCGACCGAGAGGGCGTCGTCCTCGTCGGTCTTCCGGCTGTGGCCGGTGGAGAGGACCCGCACTCGTGCGGCGAGTTTCGCGGGGACGTCCCATGCGGTGACTCCGTCCTCGGTCAGCATCGCCGCCAGTGGTGCTCCGAGACCATAGGCGCCCTCAATCGCCCAGACAGGCTCGGGGAAACGGGCCGCGAACCGCCGGAGTTGCCGGTAGCCGGCGCTCGTTACCGGCGCCCGCACGGCGCCGATCCGTTCACCGCGAGGGCCGACAGCTACCGCTGTCCAGCTCTCTTTGTGCGGGTCGATACCAATGATCGTCGTCGACATGTCGTGCCCTCCAGCTCAGTCCATTCAATGGGTTTGGCGGAGGGCAAACCAGCTTCCAGAACGCATCCAGGCCTCTCTCGAGCCACGCCACCAAGAGATCGTGGATGGCCCGCGCGCCCGCAGGAAGCCAGGCCACAAGAGCCGACAGGTTGCACTAGAGCGAGACCATCCACGATCTGAGGACCACGGGCTGCAGACCCGTCATCCCTGCCCCCATTGAACAAGCTGGTTGCACTGCGCCCTTCGGTTGCTAAGGCGGAGAACCGCCTTCCTTACCGTTATTTCCGTGGATTCGGGGCAGTTGTAGGCTCCGGAACGCGCCAGGGGTCCCGGGTATGGCTGACCGCCTTCAGCCGACTGATGGCACGCCGTGATGAGCCGCTCGGGACCCCGCAACGGCAGGACCGCTCATTGAGAAACGCGACCAGATCGCCCCGTGATGACATGCCGGCACGGTCGTTCACGGCGCACCGCCCCCCTCAACGGAAGGACCCTGCGTGCCCCAACTCTGGGCCGGTATCGACGCCGGCAAGACCGAACATCACTGTGTCGTCATTGATGGCAGGCCCTCGACGTGCCACACCTCGTGCTCCCGGAATCACGATCGATCCATTAGCTCGTCACTAACAGGAACATTCCCGAGGACGACCCGAGCGGAGCCGTGAGTTACGCGGACCTAATACGTGATGCCGTGCTTCCGGAAAAGTGCTTCAACACTATCTCCGGCATCCAGAGATTCGCGCACCTTTACTCGGGTCCCTGCCTCGTGCAAGGTAAGTACCAGCATCTGGCCATCGATTTGGGTGAGAGGGAAAATAGCTCGAAAGTCGGAGGAGTGCTTGTCCGCATAATCAAGGTAGCCGCGGAGCTTATCACCCCAATCCTCGAGTTGAATGCCATGAGGATCAATGATCGATGCACGGATGGTGTTGTTGATTTGGTGAAAAAAGATAAAATCTGGGTACAGTCTTGACCACTTACCGTTTCCAGAATTTCTATACGGGATGCAGAGAGCTCGGTCTCCGCCGGTCGGGTTGCGATACCAGGCGACAAGATTTGACTCGGCTAGTTCCGAGTCGAGGACGGCGCGCTCCAGCCCGTCGGAAGTCGTAGCCTTTTTCCAATAAAGGCCATCGGCGTCCTGATAAAGATGCTTAGGCCAGCGGTCTTTGGTCTTGCCGTGAAGGTCGGCCAATAGCTCCTCGTCTGTCAGGTCTGCTGAACGAGTAAGCGGTAGGGCATCCTCGATAGTTCCGTCGATGGCTATTCCAGGTCGCTGCGCTGGCTCCCTTGCCTCAGCGAGGACGCGAGAATATCGTTCTCGATCTGCTTCTGGCAACATGGAAATTGCTTTGGCGTGGCTTTTAAACCAGTCTGCGGTCAGAGAGGCCGCAGCCTGCTCGATATTCAATACGACCTGATTTGTAAGTGCAAGTGCGGCTACCGTGATCTTGGCTTCGATGGGGTCCTCATCTTCGTTCTTGTCGACGAGGTATCCCCAATAGGCCTCCGCTGTCCCGTCCTTTAAATTCCTCGCCGCTCGACGGAAGACGTCATCAATATTCTTGGCATCTAGCCGCGTGCCAACGAGTGTGCGCTCTCCGTCGATGACGGACCCATCGAGGGAAGTAAGTACTTCAAAAACGGAGGCGCTAGATACCTCGGCGCGTTTGGCTTCGAGTTCGCCTCCCGCCTCAAGCTTGCTCGCCTCGTTGTCAAGTTGCCCGTTAAGGTAAAGCGTTGCTTGCGAGAACGCCCCTGGCCGAATTTCATCATTATCCAGTAGCGTTGACAAAGTATGTAAGCGTCGGACTTCCGGGGTAGAGGCCTGCGCAGGGACGGCGTATGAGGGCAACAGCGAGAGAGTTGCGAGTGCATCTGACATCTCAGCAGGCGCATTGTAGTTAAGGGGAAGGCGGACGACTTCGGCTGTGGCGCCCGCCTCAGCGCCGGAGAATTGGCGAACCACGTCCATCACAGTTTTGCGATCGAATCGGGGCAGATAGGCGTGCACTCGGTTTAGTGTCTCGTCTGATGCAATACGCCGCGCAAGAGGCTGTCGAACGATACGGCCGATCAACTGGGCGATTGGGGTGTAGTCCGTCGATGCCCGAAGCGAGACGAGAACTTCGGCGCGAGGGCAGTCCCAGCCGGTAGTGATTGCGTTTTTCGCTAGAATTACGCGAACTTCCGTTGCGTCCTGAATGTCTTGCGGTGGCATGTAGCGCACGGCGCGGCCAGAGCCTAGATCGATAGCAGTGTGTTCGCCGAGGGTATGGACAATGTTCGCGGTTATGAGGCGCGGCCATTCTTCTAGGACAGCGTCCACCACTGAGCGCACGAGCGCCCTGAAGTCTTGATCGTCCGTGCGCCGGTCGGGCAGTTGGACGACCAGTGCAGGACGAATAGGCGACTCGCGCTGCTTTCGTGAATACTCCTCCCAACGGCGCTCGTATTCGAGCGTCTTCTGCACTGCTAGACGCACGAATGTGGTGTCGGCGATAACTCCACCGGAGTGGGCTGCGGGTGCGAGGGCGATCCGGTCCTTTACAAGGCCGGAGTCCCTGACCAGCTCAATTGGGACGACGACGCTCCGCCGAAGCCGGTTCTGTTGGGCGAGTGCTTTATTCAAACGTTCAACTGTGGCCGAAATCCCGACAAATACGGGAATGGGCGAGGCTCCATTGAGGATTTTGTTGATGATGGTAGGAGATCCGCTGCTTTTTTCGGTGACTCCGTAATGTGCCTCATCCACGATGACGATGAATCGACTACCAAACCGATCAAC
This sequence comes from Rathayibacter sp. AY1D2, assembly GCF_002932695.1. NCBI lineage: Bacteria > Bacillati > Actinomycetota > Actinomycetes > Micrococcales > Microbacteriaceae > Rathayibacter > Rathayibacter sp. AY1D2. The sequence goes on from NZ_PSVX01000001.1 coordinate 77,923, forward strand.
TGTATTGGCAATCGTATCCCAGATCGTGAACGACTGTGTGTCGGATCGTTTAGTGATCCGTGCTGATGCTGATGCAGCTTGCGTATTAAGGAAGTAGAGCACCCCCGGCTCGAAGGCTTCCTCATCGAAGGACGCTCCCTGTCCAATAAGGCGGATGTCATTGATCCGCTCACTCGCTTCTTGCATCTTACGCGCTGTCTGCGCATTGAGACTCGGGTCGTTTGTTACCCACAAGATGGTCGTTCCGTCAACGGGCTCGGTGAAGTCGGAGCCGAAGAAAAATTGCTCTATTACTGCGGTAGCAATGACGGTTTTGCCGGCTCCAGTTGCGGCTTCGAGCACAACTGCTCCAAGCACCTCGGGATCATGGTCGTAGCGGGACTGCGCCTTTTTGATCTCCGTTACGAGAGCCTCAGACGCTGCTCGCTGGAAATCGAGAAGCTGAAATTTCACGAGTTAGTCCCTACCGTTGATCTTGAAGGAATGCAGGTAGTCGGCGTAGAGCCTGGTGGTCGTTACTCGCAGCTCGGCTGGCAAGTACGCAATCGCCGTCTGAAAGGCACTTTCTGAGTCCGTGACTACGAACACATGTACCAACTGATCTGCTCGGTCAGCTACTTCGTCTGCGAATGACTTCGCATGCGCGGTGTCAAAGAGAACCCCGTACTTGGCGGTCCGGGGAACTGACCAAGGTTCATCACCATTGCGATTAACGATATCGCCGACGCCGCCAGCTTTAAGCCAGAGTAAGGGAGCAACAGCTTCAAACTTCCGCCCCAGCGCAACGAGATTCTCGTCCTCATAGGTGAGCTGATAAAATGCGACGTTCTCCCGAAGCCCTTCGGAGTAGATTGAGCCGTCTTCGCGAATACCTGACGCGACGGTTTCAATGCGCGGGCGGGTCACGCGTTGGAATACACCCTCCGCTTCCCAGGATTGGTCGCCTGGCAAATGTCCCCCGTCACGTAGGCGCTTGGCATTTTTCGCGCCCAGCTCATTATTGGTGACTATGATGGATTGCCTCGTGCCTTCGTCGTCGGCATTAAGGCGCATGACGGCTTCGGCAGTTGTGCCCGAACCAGCAAAGAAATCCAAAACAATCCCGTTTTGCGGGCAAGCCATTCGAAGCCAACGCATGAGCACCTCATGGTCTTTTGCATTGGGAAATCGTTTGTCCCCGAGAATTTTTTGTAAATGTAAGGTAGAAGCTCGTCGGTCTCGAGTGAAGCTTGGAGCGGGCAAGGCTGTCATGTGATCAGAAAGGAGCCGTTTTCTCGCGGGAACATTCCCGCCACCGAAAATGACCATTCCGTCGTTCAGCAATTCTTGCATTGCGTCCCATCCAACGGCCCACCCGTTTGCGGGCGGTTCGTAAACGCGGCCGCTCTCCGGGTTGGTGATTGGGTAACGCAGATTGGGGCGGTAGAGGGAGTTGGCGAGGTCTCCTTCGAGATAGATACGACCCGCTTCGTCAACCTTATTGAATCTTGCGAGACCGATAGATATTTCTTTGCTTTTGCTCTTGATGTAACGAGCAAGCTCCTGCTGAGCTTCGTCAGGGTTAGCTCCTCGATGAAGTGCTGCAGCTACGATGTCTAGCATCTCAGGTGCGAACGGCTTTGGATCTCGAAAGCTTTTCACCTCGTTAGAGTTGCGTCCGTAAACGAGCATGTAATCTAGGCCGCCGCCGGTGTGTTTTGCAAGAGCGGAGACGCCGCCCTGCCAGGCCACGTTGGCAATGAAGTTCTGTTCTCCGAAGATCTCGTCAAGTAGCATTCTGAGACGATGATGTTCGTCATCACCTATCGCGACAAATATCACTCCTGAATCTCGCAGGAGACGCTTGGCGTGAAGGAGTCGGCGTTCGATGAAAGACAGCCACTTTGAATGCCGGTATAAGTCGGTTTGGACAACGTAGCGATCGTTGTAGATCCACTCGTCCGACCCTGTGTTGTAAGGGGGATCGATGTAGATTACGTCGACCTTTTGCTCATGTGTGTAGAGTAGTGTTTCGAGTGCGTGATAGTTTTCACCCTCGATCACAATGTGGTAAGGCTTCGTGCCGCCCCGATTCACTGCAGATATAGAGTGGAGACCGGGATAAATTTCCGTATTGAAGTCTTTGACGACTACAAGTTCGTTCAGCTTTATCGACTCGGGCTTGATGCCAGTAACGGGCTTCTTCGAGTTGTCTATAGCGACGATCTCGGCGGCGTCTGCGCGGACCGACAACACCAAGTGGTTCTGCTTTTCCGCGTCGCGCCGCAAGCGGACTTCGTCTCCGCGACGAGGGCGCACCCCGGGTACTTCAATGTCTTCTGGAAGGTGACGTTGAAAAACGAGGCCGAAGTCCTTACGTTCTAGGATCTTTCCGACCTCGTCGGCTACCTGGTTGCGGAGGGTCTTGTCGGCGATGCGCTGGATCAGGTCGTCGATGTGGGCCACTCAAGGAGGCTACCGGGTAGCGGAGCGGACGCTGTTGCTCGGAACGGGTAGGTCGCCCTGGAGGCTTTGCGCCTTGAGCTCCCCCACACCTTCGCCGTCGCCATGCCCTCGCGCGTGCGCGTTCGGATCAGGTCGGACTCGAACTCGGCCACCATCCCCAGGGCGATGAAGAGCAATCGCCCGATGGGGTTGGTCGGGTCGCAGACCGATCCAAGAAGGTTCAGCCGCACCTGGCGGCGCGTCAGCTCCTCGGCGATGTCGGCTGCGTCTCCTAGCGATCACGCGAGTCGATCGAGTTTCGTGACGACCCCGGCCGCTCCCTGTTGGTCCCAGTCATGCCGCGGTCGCTGTAGATCCGCTCCTGCGGAACCCCTAGGACGCTGGGGACGTCCCTCTGCGTGTGGCCGTGACCGTCACCGCTAGAGTCCGGTCACATGAGGATTGCGACCAGCTCAGAGGAACTGTTGTGGAACGTGTCGTCCCTGGCGATGCTGAACACCAGGCAGACTCGAGAGCACGTTTTCGAGCTCGGTGTGGACCTGAAACCGCGTGCGGCTAGGCAGCCAGAGGAAACAACCACCAGCAACCTTCTGCGCCAGCTTGGCTATCTGGGCCAGAACCTAGGCGCCTCGGCCATTCAGCACACGCGTTCGCTTGAGGGTGGATACAAGGCGAAGGCGAAACCGAAGGTACGGGTTCCTAGTGGAGCTGACCTCGAGCTGTCGATTGAAATCAGTCCGGGGAAGTGGCTCAATCTGCTACTCCAAGCAAAGGCATTGAAGCCCTCGGGTGAGTACAGCGCGTGGAAGCCAGCGCAGAACTTGAACCTGATCAATTGGGCTCGGGGTCACAACCTCGTCCCCGGCATGCTGCTCTACAATGATGTCGTACCGCCGTTCGTGAAGAGGAGGCAGCCCAAGACGTCGGCGGACTACGTGTGTGTGGCCTTCGGTGGTTGCACTAAGGTAAGCCGGACGCAGGCGGGGCTTTACAGCAACGACCCGAACGAACCGTGGCTTCGTGGCCCTGCCCAGACGCCCGGTGGAATCAGCCTCTTCCTTAATACGAAGCAGATGCTCTCACCGGCAGTGCCTGTATTGTCCATGAGAAAATGGCACTTTCAGCTAGAACATCTTCTGCACGTCTCGGAGCATCACAACCCCATCGACTCGCAAGGAACGACCCTGAGTGGCTTGACGAGCGCAACGTCGTCGCCATGGGCCCTCGAACTCCTCAGAACACGGGACGCCGTGAATATTGCTGACAACGATCAGGACAGGGACGACGATCAAGACCGGGTGGCTCCAGATGCTCCGCGAATGCTCGAGGCACCAGCGCGAGCGTCGGCAGTGATCCCTTTCGTTTCTGCAGAGGGAGACTTCCACGTCTCGTGAGGGAAGGGACCTACGAGGCATCTGTCCGTCCGAAAGACGGTCGCTCACCGCGTCAGTTCGCCGAGCAGGATGCGCCGCGCTTCGGCGCGGGCAGCAGTGTCCCGTAAGACCCGCCCGACGAAATGCCCGGTGACCGGGCGGCTATCGGGACACTGGAATGGTGGATCAGAAGGCGATGCTGCGCACTCGAGCCGAGGCGCTCGACGACCTCGAGCAGCAGCTGCGCTCAGAGGTGGACGTCGCGGCGTTCTGACGCCGGTCTAGATCTCGGTCTTGGCGAGCTCGTCGGGTGGGGGGAGTGCCAGCGCTCGGTAGAGGGTCGTACGGTCGACGCCGAGCTTGCGTGCCACTGCTGCCTTCGGGATGCCGGCTGCGATGTCCGCTCGAGCTGCAGCGACCTGGTCGGCGTCGAGCCGGCGTTGCCGGCCCGTGTATTTCCCCGCGGCCTTCGCGATGCGAATGCCCTCGGCTTGCCGCTCTCGGATCAGGGAACGCTCGAACTCCGCGAACGCGCCGAGCAGGTGCAGCATGAGCTGACCGAGCGCATCGTCGCCGCCAGGTCCGTAGGTCTGCTGTTCCTTGATGAACTCGACGGAGGCGCCCTTCGCGACGATCTCGTCGACGACGTCGCGAAGATCTCGCAGCGAGCGCGCGAGGCGATCCATCGAGGCGACTCGGACGAGGTCGCCGTCTCGGACGTATTTGATGCAGTCGGCGAGAGCAGGCCGGTCGGTGCGGGTAGCGCCGGAGACCTTCTCTTCAAAGATCCGGTCGACGGCGCCGATCGCCTCAATTTGCCGATCCAGGTTCTGGTCGGTCGTGCTGACTCGGACGTAGCCGACGGTCTGCGTTCGTTGCGTCACTCCTAGACCCTGACACAGATGTGTAGCGAAAGGCGGAGCAGGGACTCTACTGCTACGCGCGTCGTCGGGTTTCCCCACTGTTGCGTTGGGGTGTACTCCAACTAGGTTGCCAGCCGCATCGACAATGCTTATCGTCCCGTCTTAAGGACGGCATGGCGTTGCGCGTGGATTCACAGGGCTGTGGGCAACTACAACCTGCCGCATCCGGCGTTTGGCCCGTCTGCGGCACCCAGGTCTGCCGCCTGCAATGCGGCGTCACATTCTCCGCGCTTCGCTGCGCGTCGAACGCGGCAATGAGGGAGAGGGGTGCAGACACGCTTGCGACGGTCGCTGAGGGCACGACGACGAGCGATACTCTCATTCGTGAGGAGCACGGCTCGTCGCCCCGGCTGCAACGCGCGACTGGCCGTCAAGCTTCGCGTCCGGCACGACTGCCCGTTCAGCGTCGTCATCGCATCACCGCGCAGACGGACGCGATCAGCACCTCGCGGCGCGACCGTGCGCCACCGAGGAGCCATCAAACCCACGACGGTCGGGACTGAAGAGCAGAACAGAATGGTTTCAGCGGCACAGCAAGTCCCGCTAGATGAGTGGGTACACATGCGAAATCTTGAGGGTCCACAGTGGCAGACACCAGGGCCGATACTTAAGCTCGGCGGACACGGCCGTGCGTTGTACACGGAGCTTCATCCGGACGGCACTCTGACCGAACGTGCTGTCGAACGCTGGGATCGAACGTGGTCTGGCTCGTGGAGGAGAACCGCCCGTGCGTTGGAAGTCAACGTTGGACCGTACCGTCTATCGATCGCTGACGGCTCGCACTCCGGTCTCGAAGTCAACCTGGACAAGCCGACTGAGCAACCTCAGCCTTTCGCTATTTTTGCTGTCGCTGAACCACATTCATCGACACTAAGCAATGAACGCATCGCCGTGATTAAGTTCGTTCAAAAAAGATCGGCAATTGTAGGGGAACTGCACCCGCATGGGATGCTTCGCGAATACGACTTGCTCGGAGGCTGGTCAGCGGGGGATTGGCACGGCCGTTGGTCCTTTGATAAAAACCGATTGCAGCTTTCCGTCGGTGAATACACGTGGGCAGAGGACGAACAACGAGCGCCTGGCTACCGCATCGGGACCGAGCGATCGAGAGGAGAATCCACCGTCTTTCCCACGGTGACGGTGAAGCTTGCTGCCGCCCAAACTCAGTGGCCCGTGGGCAGAGGAATCCCCGAGGACACCGAGCCCATTTTCACTTTTGACGGCTTCGACTTCTTTTCGCCCTCAGCCGGAGCGTCGGGGTACTTCGCTTCGGTGTTGCAGGTGCGCCGTCGTAGCGCGGCAGGTGGGGTTCAGCTGTTTGCAGCGAAATGTACTCGCGCTGGCAGTGGCAACTCAAAAGTTGCACGGCGGGAGATCTCGATTGCCGAGAAAATCTCTGCGACGGACGGCCTGGTCGCGGCTTTTGGAAGCTTCGTTCTTCCGAAAGAGTTAGTTTTTGGTGAGTTTGGAGGCGCGCTAGTCCAGATACTGGAATGGGCTGACACGGACCTCGCCCGATATGTTAACTCCGACGGAGCGATGTCGATTGCAGACCTCTTAAGTGTCGCACGTGACATTGCCTCAGCATTATCGGCGCTACACGCAAAGTTCCACTTAGTTCATGCTGATGTCCGGCCGGCCAATGTAGTGGGACGTCGGACGGGACATCAGTTAAGCTGGCGGCTAGTGGATTTCAATGTCACATCGCAACTCAATCCAGGCACCGGAAGCGCCCCTTACCTCGGAACATCAGAAGTGTGTATCTCGCCGGAATGGGCGCATCGGCGTAGATCTTCTGCACAAGACAAAAGTGTTCGCCCCTCGGATGATGTCTGGGCTCTTGGACTGATTTTGGTTCAATGCGCGCTCGGTTCTGTTTGGAACGCTGGCGAGCGCATTAAGCGTGCCCATGCGGACGAGCTGCCCGACCTCGTTCCCATCGAACTGCGTCCGATCGTAGCCGGCGCGCTCGCGAAAGAGTCGCGACGTTGGTCGGCTTCGAAAGTGCACGCCTACGCGGTGAGGATGCAAGTTAAGCGCGAGGATAAGGAGATACATCGGCCTAGCTGAAGCGATTGTCTGCCATGGTACAACGAACCGGCTTCTCGCTCTGAGCGTGGCGCAAGTCGTCGGTCGGCCGCACATTCCACGGATGGGTTGCGTCCATGCGCATATCTTCGCTTGCGGCGCTGCCGAAAGTCCTTTCGACGTTCAGTCGAGATGAACATCGGAGTAGTCGGAGCACGAGTACACGAACGTCCATCCTCCAACGTCCTGTGGGAACAGCATCGCCCCGGTGATGGTTATTGCGTCATTCGCCCATTCTGATTCGATCGCGACCTCCGGTGTCAATGATTGGCCGTTGAGATTGATGCAGCTGCTCTCGGGGCTGCGGAGGTCTGAGTGGCCGTGCACCGCGAACTGAATGCGAGTGCCGTCAAAGCCGAGGACGACAGCGTAGTAGTCCTCGCTGAACCGGCTGACACCGACTGCGGGGACGATGATCGACCCGATCTCGGCGGTGGAGTAGTCGCTTGAGCAGGAGTATTGGAACCCGTAGGCGCCTGTGATAATCGCGGGGAACGACAACCTGCCTGCAAAATTTCCGCGCTCGTCGGTCGTGAGTGCGACCTCTGTCGGGCGGGCCATGTAAGTCTGGCCGTCCGTGCCAATGATAACTAGACAAGATGTCTCTGGGCGACGGAGGTCCGACTGTCCGAACGCGGAGACGTCGATGTGAACTTGGATGCCATCATGGCTTACCGCGTCGATGCGCGCCGCGTAGTCGGCGGAGTATCGACTCTCAGCACCGCTGTAAAGATTGACGGAAGGCTGCGCTATTGCGCGGCTCACTGTCGCGGGTTCCTCGGTGACGACTGTTGGGTCGTCGACGACTTCAGATTGATCTGTATCAGATGCCGTGTTCTGTTCGGGAGAGCCCTGTGTTGCAATAAGGGCGACGATGATGCCGGCGACAACGATGCCGATGATCATCAGGGAGGTGATCCCGGTGAAGGTTCTACGGGGCCGATGCGCTCTGCTCGTGGAGACCGGCGTCGGCTGCGGGCTCTGACGGATCGGCGATGGGGCGGACGAGTTCACAGGTGCCATCGCCGTCTGCTGCGGAATATTCGCCGGCTGCTGCTGTCGGCACCACGGGCAGGTCTTGTTGTGGTCGGGGTAGACGTGCCGCGGATCACGGCTGCAGACTGCCATGTCAGCTCCTGTCCAAAACGTACGTTGAGCGGGCGCCCGTGTTTGGGAGGGTAGCGGGTCGAGGTTTGGTCGTGCGTTGAGTCATTCCCGCTCTACAGTCAGCTCCCCAGGATGCCCGGCAGCGGCGCGCAGGGGGCCGCCCTCCGTTCGTCGTCAGGCGCGCTTTGTCCTGCTCGCAGGAGGTGTTTGTCCCGCCGGTCGAGAACTCGTAAATCATTGCGTGCCGGTCGACAGTTCGACTTCGCTCGGCGGCCGCACCTGATTAAGGGTGCCGGTGGTTCCCGAGCCAGATCCGGTGGGGATCGCGTACCGGAGGGTGTTCCCTTCAAGGACGAGTTCCAGCGATACCGTCTGCACGCAACTGCCCGGAGTCGTCGTAATGTTTTCCGTCGCCGTCATCCGCTCCCCTGAGACCGTGATGTCGGAGAGGTAGCCCGCGCAGTTCCCCAGCTCCGGGTAGCGGACGGTCCCGGTGTAGGCGCCGTCCGCGGTTTGCGCGATGGTCAACTCCGTGGTGTAGCCCCATGATCCAGGTTGATTGATGGGGCCGGTCCACGTACCGACGAAGCTTCCTTCGCTCGAGTCGTCGGCCCCGTCGAGGGGCGCGGGTTCCTCGGTTACGACTGTTGGGTCGTCGACGACTTCAGATTGATCTGTATCAGATGCCGTGTTCTGTTCGGGAGAGCCCTGTGTTGCAATAAGGGCGACGATGATGCCGGCGACAACGATGCCGATGATCATCAGGGAGGTGATCCCGGTGAAGGTTCTACGGGGCCGATGCGCTCTGCTCGTGGAGACCGGCGTCGGCTGCGGGCTCTGACGGATCGGCGATGGGGCGGACGAGTTCACAGGTGCCATCGCCGTCTGCTGCGGAATATTCGCCGGCTGCTGCTGTCGGCACCACGGGCAGGTCTTGTTGTGGTCGGGGTAGACGTGCCGCGGATCACGGCTGCAGACTGCCATGTCAGCTCCTGTCCAAAACGTACGTTGAGCGGGCGCCCGTGTTTGGGAGGGTAGCGGGTCGAGGTTTGGTCGTGCGTTGAGTCATTCCCGCTCTACAGTCAGCTCCCCAGGATGCCCGGCAGCGGCGTCGCCCCATCGGTCACGATCCCGGTCCTGCTCTGAGCACCCGGTATCGTCGTAATGGCCAGGTTCGTCGCGGCATCGCACGGCCAAAGCAGCGGTGCGATCTGCATGTTCAACGAAGGGATGCTGATGCCGCGATATCGTCTTGGCTCCGGACGGGCTGTGGAACTCGGGCGGGAGCTTGCTAGCGCCGGGGAGGGACGTGTCACGGATGTCGTCGGACAACCCAAGCTCGTTGCCAAGATCTTCCACACAGAGTTCGTTGGCGTAGCCGGCCCGGCGGATCTGCGGCGGAAGCAGGCCGGCCTCGCGCGCAAGCGCAGCAAAGTCGCTGCGATGGTCAAGCAGAAGCCCGTCGGCTGGCGCGACGGAAGCGGGCATGTCGTGCTCGCTTGGCCCGAGGACGTCCTGCTTGAAGGAAGCACCATCGTTGGGTTCGTAATGCCGAAAATCGACCTGTCAGATGTGCTCGAGCTGCATCAGGTGGCGAATCCATCGGACCGGGCCGATCCGATGCCCAATGGGCCTCAGTGGGGCCGCGGGGTGAATTTCCGACACCTGTCTCACATCGCTCTGAACCTCGCCGCCGCCGTTGGCACGGCACACATCGGCGGTGCCGTTATCGGCGACTTCAATGAACGTAATGTGCTCGTCAAGCCTACGACGCTGGTCACTCTTGTCGACTGTGATTCGATGCAGGTTCGGCAGGGAAATGATATCTATCTCTGCGAGGTGGGGCGCCCGGAGTTTACTGCGCCAGAGCTCCAGGGTGCGGATACCCGCACTGTGGTGCGCACCCCGGCCTCGGACCTGTTCGCTCTCGCGATCCATATATACATGCTGCTGCTCGACGGCGCGCATCCGTTCCAAGCCGGCGAGTGGACTGGCCGCGGTGAACGCCCTGGCGCGGCTCAGCGGATCAAGCGGGGATACTACTCGGGTGGACCAAAGTCTCCGGTTAGGCCGATGCGCTCCGCGCTTCCGATGACGTTCCTCCCTCCCGACATTCTCACGCTGTTCGAGAAGGCCTTCAATGTCGGAGTGAATAACCCTGAAGCCCGCCCGACAGGGGCGGACTGGCGTGTTGCGCTGACGAAAATGATTAAAACGCTTTGAGTAAGGGATTCTCAAATGTTCAAAACTAAGGCTTCGGCGGCGGCGACCGGCAATTGGCTTATACGTGCTACCTGCGAGAAGGGCCACACGGTGTATAAGGACCAGATGCACCCGAACGGACCGTACAAGTGCCCGCACTGCGGGTGGGACGTTAAGTAGCGGCACAAGGGAAGGCTGAGACGAACCCGCAATTGAGCTACGTCGCACCGGGGGTATGACCCCGCAGGATCGCCCCGTCCGGGGCGACGTGTCGGGCGGCAGCGAGGCGCTGCTTGCCCGCGATGTCGAGCTCAGCGACTGCTCTGTTGCGGCGGTGATTGTTTTCAGCCCAGCCTCGCGACGCCCCTGCCAACAGCTACTCCAAACCACTAGGGTGATCGTGAGTTCGTCTGGCGGGCTCGCTGTGTCGCTGGGGACGGACGACGCGGCCGTCAAGCAGATCAATTTGGGAGGTCGAGCATGGCGTTCGGCGAACTAGATATTCCGGTCAACACGCAAAACAGAGACCCGCGCATCGCGTGCGTGCTGCTCGTCGACGTATCGGGATCGATGTCGAGCTACGTCGCAGACCTCGCGCGGGGTTTCAAGACGTTCATTGATGACATTCAGGCCGACCCGCTGGCTCGGAAGCGCGCCGAGGTTGCCGTGGTGACGTTCGGTACCGATGCAAATCTTCTCGTGCCGTTCCAGGAGGCCCGCTCGCTCTCTCCGGTGTCGTTCGAGGCCAAGGGATCGACGGACATGGCTGCTGCTATCAACCTCGCGCTCGATGAGCTGGAGGCCCGGAAGAAGGAGTACAAGGCTGAGCACCTGGAGTACTTCCGCCCGTGGCTTTTCTTGCTCACCGATGGTGAGCCCAACTCGGGAGGCTTCGACGTCGCAGTGAAGCGCCTCAACGAGGCGGAGGCGCGTAGGCAAGTCACAGTATTCGGCGTCGGTGTCGGCAGCGCCGTCAACTGGGAGAAGCTGAACGAGCTGAGCAAGGACCGTGTCGCCGTCCACATGGATGGTCTCGCTTTCGGCGCCATGTTCAAGTGGCTGTCTGCATCACTCTCTTCTGTCTCGAACTCGTCGAACTACGGCGCCAATGACGCGGACGTCGCCAACCAGACCCAGCAGATCGCCCTTCCCTCGCCGCAGGGCTGGGCGGTGCTGTAGAGGGGTGCGAATCCGATTCCGGGGGCCCCGATGGGCAGCACCCCGGCGTAAGAGACCGGGATCCCTGGGCCTGGACGCTGCGCGTGTTCCGCCGCTCGGGTTGAATCGGACTTGGCGGGTGACCGCGGCAAGCGTTCCTGGCACTTCTCATGTTGAGTCGGGTCGGGGGTGCGACGACGCGTTCGCGTACGAGGTCGCGCCTGATGGTCGCGGTGTTGTCATCGCGGTCGCTGATGGGGCTGGAAGCCGTAGTGGAACTTCTGCGCTCGGATCTTTCGCGGCCTGTCGAGCGGTTGTCGCTGAAGCTTCCGCGCTAATAGTGGCCGCGACGTCGGAAATCTCCGCGGAGCCCGCGCTTCGCCGATGCTTCGCTGCGGCGCGAGCTGCGGTCGAGTCCTATGCGGGAGAGCATGGCCTCCAGACGCGTGACCTCGCCACGACTCTTGCTGTTGCCGTAATCACACCGGGGAGCGCCGTTGTCGCTCAGATTGGCGACGGGATCATCGTCTTCGATCTCAATTCCGGTTTTGAGTCGCTTATTCCCGAGGAGAAAGGTGAGTACGCGAACGAAGTCGTCTTCCTAACATCTCCAAGGGAACTCGACTCGCATGTCCGTACACGGTTTTTCGACAACTTGGTTCCCCGCGTTGCTATGAGCACCGACGGACTTAGGTACAAGATCCTCCGACTGCATGAAGGTGGCATTCCGTTCGACCCGTTCTTTGAAGCCGTGTGGCAGGCCGTCGCCGACGGTTCGTTGTCTGCGGCCGCTCTATCGGACTGGTTGACCTCCCTTGATGATCAGACCGGCGACGACTTGACGCTCGTCGCCGCCGCTCTGGTCGAGGCCCCCTTGAGCGAGAGCATGTTTCCTGCCTCGCTGGCTTCTCAGGCTCCTCCCACACCTTCCGTGCCCCCCGTACCCCCTAGTTCTTCTGCCGTTCCCGTTCCTCCAGCACCTCCTCTGCCTCCCGTGCATGCGATGGCCGTGCCTGGGTCGGAGTCCGCGCCATGACGTGGCCGTCGCGGTTCCTCGCTGTGCCGACGTCTGCGATGACTCTCGGTGGCGAGCGGCTCGCGCCGACTGATAAAGCTACGCAGCAGCAGCTCTCGGCCTACGTGGCCGCGGTGCCGGAGGTTCACCGTAGGCTGGCCGCGGGGTTCACAGAGGCGGACTTCCGGCAGATGAGCGCCGCACCGCTTACGGAGCAGGAGCGGGTCATTGGTGATGCTTATACGCGGATGTACTCCGTTTTGGGTCGCGAGTCCCGCCTTGAGGCGGAGTTTCAGGATGGCGTGGGCCTGGTAGTCACGAGGGGGCGGCATCGATTCTCGGCTGCCGAGGAGAGTGGCGCGCCTTTCCTGCCCGTGCACGTTCGAGCTGCCGACCAGAAGACTCTCGACAGGATCAGTGCCCAGCTGGAGAGCGAGATGAACCGCGTCGCCCCAGAGGTTGTCGATCAGCAGCGTTCGCTCGACCGAGCACACGAGGTTGCCCGTGGGGAAGTGCGCACACAGGTATCCGGGGAGCGGGAGCGCGGGTTCGAGATCGAACGCTCGCAAGAGCGCATGCGGGATCGGTAACGACGTGGGGGCCGGCTGGCAAATCGTCTCCGCGCTTGCGAGGGGGACCGCGAAGGCGAGTACCGCCTTGGGGCGGGCCGTGGGCGGGCAGGTTGAATCGGCGATGGCCACTCGTGGCGCATTCGCCGCACGATCGGGTATCCTCGGTCCCGGCGACGCATCTCCTCCCCCGAACTCGGGCGACATCTACGACTACCGCGGCATTATCCCGGCCCGCCAACTCCGCGGCATGGCTGGGGAGTTCCCGCTTGGGAACGCCGTCGATCCCCGCAGGGGGCCGGTCGCACCGATCGGGATTACCGCCAAAGTCCTCGAGCAGCATGCCGCAATCATCGGCCCCACCGGCGCTGGGAAGACGAGTTCGCTTATCGTGCCCTGGATCGCCGGGGCGCTACGCGACGGCCATTCGGTCATCGCGGTTGACGTCACCGGCAATCTTTTCGACAAAGTCGAAGAGTACGCGCAAAATACAGGCGCGCTCGGTGCGAGGGTCGCGGTGTGGGACTTTACCCGGCCGGCCAACTCCGCAACCTGGGGGTGGCTGGATGACCTCACCACGGAGGATGCCGTCGTCGCCGCCGTGGAGGCGCTGATCGGCCGCGACAGGCCCAACGATCCTCAGCCGTACTTTATGCAGCGCGACAAGCGGGTGCTCCGAGGACTCATCGAGGGCGTGCTTGCCACGTCCTCGCCGTCCCTAGATACTTTGCTTACAAGCGCGAGCGACCAGTCTCTGCTCCGCAGGCTGGCAACCCTCAGCCCGTCGGTAGGGAATCGGCTTGCCGAAGTAGCGGGTCTCCCTGCGACAGACTTCGGTCGCGCGATGAGCGGCGTTGTAAATGCTCTCGATATTTTCGGCCACGCGGGCGTGAAGGCGGTCACCCGCGGGGGCGGTTTCACGCTCGGCTCTCTCACGGACGCCCCGTCCTTGCTCATCATCGGGGCGCCGTTGAGCGGCTCCCGCACGTCGGTCAGCCTGTCGTCGTTGATGATCTCCATGCTCACGCGGGAGTTGTATACGAGGTTCGGCCAGAGGAACGCGCGCAAGGTTTTTTACTTCATCGACGAAGCGGCACGGCTCACTGATCGCATCGACTTCGAGGAGTTGCTATCAGTCTCACGTGCGGCAGGCATCTCGGTCGTCCTCGCGGCGCAGAACGTGACGCAGTTCGCCGACAAGAACGAGCGGGCAACGATCCTGGATAACTGCGCGACCTATGTTGCGCTCCCCTCTCCCTCGGACGAGTCTGCGACATACTTCGCCTCCAGGCTCGGCACGCGGCAGGTCTCGACGCTGACGGAGAGCCGAACCGTGGGAGGGTTCAACGCGCCGTCGAGCACACAATATTCGCGGGTGCTTTCGACCGTGCCGGTGCTCGGCAAGCGGGAGATTATGAACCCTCCGTGGGGCGTGCGCTCCGCCCTCGTGCAATGCCGCCCGGTGTCCGCTGTCCCCTTTGCCGTCGATCTGACCCGCATTGACTTCCTAGCCCCGTAAAAACTCGGCCCGGGCCTCACCGAATGGGGTACGGGAAGCGTCTGCAAAGTTGAGTAGGCGCATGGCAGTCTGCGAGCGTGACCCAGCCACGTCTGCCGGGGGCACCAGGAAGTGCCCGCGGCGGCCGACTATGATCCATTCAGGATGATGCCGGACGGGTCGATATCGTAGTTACGACTGCCGGTGTCACCAGTCGCAGGTTCTCCAAGGCAGTTCATTCCGATTGAGTTGAACGAGCCTAGACCGGCGCTCCTCATCACCTGGCCTGGGACCGGGCACTCAATTGACCAAAGCTTCTGACCGCTTGCCGGTGAAATACCGACGAGTCTGCCCTCGGCGCTATCGGCGAGGAGTGTGATAAGAGCCAGGTTTGCGTCATAGACATTCGCCGCGCCGCCCAGCGTCCAAGCGCCCGCGGGGTTAGCGTATGTCAGGCCTACCGAGGTGCCGACTGTAGTTTGCAAAAGTGCCCCGGAAGTCTCGGCCGATCCGGACTCAAAAGGGTCAAAATTCGTCCATAAGCTGCCAGTAATTCCATCCGTGCCGCCGAATCGTGCGCCTGTGGGTAGCGAAAACTGACCGACCCGGGTCCAGCCGTCAAACACCTCGATTTTGCTGCACCCCGCGACTGCGTACATTTGGTAGTTATGCGTGACCCCGGTTGCGTCCGTGACCGTGGTTCCGGTACTTCCACACACGTCTTCCGACTTCGCCATTGGATATGCTTCGGCTGCGAGACGCGCAACAGTCGCAGCTTCGGCAGTGGACCATAAAGCTGCAGCCTGCGGCACAAGAAGCAGGGCTGAAATACTCGCGATGAGGGCTCCGGTGGCGACGGGAAGAACGCGGCGAGACCACGACGGTCGAAGCATGATGAGCGCGGTGATGACCATCACCACAACGCAGCCGGAGAGCCAATCGGTCATGAAGTAGTCCCCATCGTTACGGGCCGCGACATCAAACACTTCTGTGTCGCGAACCCGGAAAATGCTGTCGCGTAGCAAATGCCGACCAATAAGCCAGGGCACGACGACTGTAACGCATAGAACTATCCCGACGCTCAGTATCACATGATCGACCCGTCGGGGGTTGGCGGGCGTCTTTGCTGACGCACCGGCCGGGCGGGAGGCGGCCAGAGGGGCAGTCGGTGTTGGAGGTGAGTGAAACACCGGCGCGGCGACGCAGGAGGGCGTGGGATGTGGTGTTTTTCCGCGGGATGACGCGCGAGCCTGCGGGGATGTTTTCTGTCGAACGGCACTGCTGGTAGCGGCTGCGCACCAGGGGCACGTTCTGTTGTGCCCGGGATACACGTGGTTTGGATTTCGTGAACAAACCGTCATCGGAAAATGCTCCTTTTTAGGCGAGCCCTTGACCATTCATTAGCATAACGCCGCACCGTCCGGTAGATGAGAAAGACCAAGGCCAAAGGCGAAGGTCAGTCCTGATTCTAGACGGGCCAACGGCTTTAATTCGGCAACCTGTCTGCGACAGCGTTGGTGGGACTCATCGGGGCAATGCAACTCAAATCCTCTTGGCCGATTTTGGGGTGTCGGGGACGGTCTAACTCGGACCCACCTTCACGGAGGCGACGCCATCATGCTCAGCGCGCGCCGCTTCTCCGGGCTGCTCCCCTCGTGGCCGAGCATCGCGAGGATACCCGCCGGCATTGCCAGGCTCCCAAAGACGAGTGTCCCCTTGGCGCGGAGCGTCTGCTCGTGCAGCCGCACGAGCCCCTCGAATCGGACGACGCCGCCCGGTCCGGCCTGCTCATTCCATGCGAGGAAACGCTCGACGACGATGACGCCCTCCTCGTCCGCCCCACGCCCGAAGTCGGCGTCCATGCCACCCTGCTTGTAGCGGCTGGGCACGCGCCCTCGGAGCCGGAGTGTGATGTCAGCACCGCGCTCGAGGAGGTCATATGGCTCCCCGTCGAACGACGATGAAATGGTCGGTGTAGAAGCTGGAGGGCTTGATCACGCCCGCCGACTACCAACTTGTCAATAAATCCCATGTTCTCTCCGCCGCTCGTTATTCTTGATCTAAGGCTACTGTCGGCCTCTCGGTCCGCACGCGCTGATCATGGCGTGTAGTCGTCGTGGATGACGACGCGACTGAGCTCGATCCGCCTGCCGGGTAGCACCCAGTAGTGCAGGCTTCGTGCCGATGCGGTTTTCTGCTCGATCGCGACCCGCCAGCACTTAGCGCCATCGGCGCGCGTGACCGGGGCGTCTTCACCGCCCAGCCCTGTGCGCAGCTCGTGCAACTCCAGGCTTGGTACCTCGGGTGCACGCCCGGTGAGCACGTGCACGGCGGCGCGCAGCATCTTGTCTAGCTGTCCGTCATCGAGGATCTGGAGAGAGCTGACGAAGTCCGATCCCACGAGGTAGCCGTCTTGGAGCGGGTAGCGGCTCTTCTCTCCAGCCAGGACCCGATGCGTCCACGCGATGCGGATCTCGTTGCGGATCCACGACTCGGGGTCGGGCCAGAGGCCACGTCGCTGGGACGGCGAGTCGGGGTCGTGCGCTACCTCGGGCCTCGCGGCCTTTGCCTCGCGGAGGTCACGTGTCAGCCTGCCGATCATGAGGGCACGTTCGCCGCTCTTCTCGCGTTCCTCGCGTAGCTGCGCCGTCAGCGTGGTGACTTCGTCGCGCAGGCGATCGAGTGTCTCGAGGTCAGTGCCCTCGCGGAGTTCGTGCCCGAGGCGTCCGATAGCGCTGCGGAGCCCTGCGAGCTCGTCGCGGATGTCCTGCAGATCACGGGTGCCGGCGCTCGCTCCGGCGGTCCGGGGCGGTAGGAACGCCGGCACCACTGTCGCCTCCGACGGCGGCGGCGCCGCGGTTGACGGATCGAGTAGCGGTTTCGGGGCTGCGACCTGCTGATGCACGCCTTCTCGCAGCCACGGCACTCCGCCCTTCAATAGAGGCAGCGGCTCGACGAGCGTTGCGTTCGGATCCACGTGGATCAGGGAGAGGGCAAGAGCCTGCCCGTTTCGTGTCACGCGTACACGAACCGTCTCGCCTTCACGCACGATGTCGGCGCAGGAAACGTCATCGTTCTCGCCCTCGTCGACGCCTGGGATGACGTCCCGTCTGCGCAGTACGAACTCCGGCGCCAGCGGATGCAGCAGGAGATTCACGCGCCGGTCGGTGACCTTGACCACTCGGGCGAGCGTGCTGGATCCATCGAGGAACCGGCTGGGGGTGAACTGCTCAGCCTCCGGGGCGAGGTCTTTGCCGAGGAGCCAGCCATCGACGTGGCCGCCGACCTCGAGCCCTTCTGCGAGCGAGGCCAATGAGGAGAGGCGGTCGGCGACGATCATCACCCGCTCCCCGTCTTCGAGGCGAGCGATGTTGCCGGTCGTGCCGGAGACGAGCTCTACCGTCGCACTCACCCAGCGAGCTCGCTCGACCGGAGCGATGACCGTTGTGACCACTTGCGCGAGCGCATCCTCGATCAGCTCCTCGACACCGTGGTACTTCGGGAAGCGCAGCGAGGAGCGCCACCAGTCCGGCGCGCTGTGGAAATCAGGCGGATACGCGCGTGCCGCACCGCCATAGAGGCTCGTCTTTGCCGGCAACACGGCCTCAAGTGCGTAGGTCGCTTCAGCCGTGGCGATCGTCACAACGTCGACATGCTGTCCGACTTCGCTTTCGACGTGCTGCGGGTCGTAGAGGAACGCTCCGGACTCGTCGGTGCTGATCAGCACGAGCGGACGGCGCCGCGGACTCAGGACCTCGGTGCCCAGCTCACGAGCAGCCTGAGGAGAGTCGATGTGTCGCACACCTTCAGCATGGTGTGAGTCGCCGACATTCGGTGCAGCATGCCGTCGCGGACCGCTTGTACAGTCGCGATCATGGTCGCAATCATCCCGTTTACTGACCTCGTAACAGCCGCGGTCCACACGCTGAGCGGAGAACGCTGGGCGATCACCGCCGCAGGCGGGCACGTGCCGGCGCGGCCTGGCCTGTATGCGATCTACGGCGATGACCAGGCTTGGGCAGAACTCGCGCTCGCTGCGCCTGGGCGGCCTCTCTACGTCGGCAAGGCGGAGGACAGCCTGGTCTCCCGAGACCTCAACGGTCACTTCGCGACGAACCCGCGGTCGAAACCGCAAACCGGGAGCTCAACGGTGCGACGCTCGTTCGCCGCGCTCCTTCGGGCATCGCTGCAACTGGAGGCTGTTCCTCGCAACCCTGCCAATCCCGAGCGGTTCGCGAACTACGCGCTCGCGCCCGGCGGTGACGAGCGGCTGACTCTGTGGATGCACACGCGACTGACGCTCGCGGTGTGGCCCGTACCCGCGTGCATGCCAGTCCCTCTGAAGGAGGTCGAGACCGCGGTGATCGAGCACCTCACGCCGCCGCTGAATATCGACAAGAACCCTAGGCGCCTCGCACGCCTCAGCCGTGCACGTGCAGAAATGGCAGCGGAAGCCTCGCGTTGGCGACCCACCTGACCTCCGTCGTTGCAGTGCTGCAGCGAGAAACCGGCCGGCGCCTCTACGAGAGCGCATGTGATGCAGGCGTGTCCGCGGAGTCGGTTGCCGCGAACGGACCCAAGTCCGCTCTGCCCATCGTCGTGCTTGGACGCTACGACGAGCAGTCCAACCCGCGACTGCGTCTCGCATCGCTAGCGATACGAGACGTCTCGTGCACGGCCGCCGTCCGTCCGCAGCGAGAGCGAATTTCGGCGGATCGCCGATTCTTGTAACTACGTCGCGTAACCTCGTGGCTCAGCGATAGTACTAGGCGAGAGTTTCGAGACAGTGGGGAAGTCCTGTGGCGAAGTTGATCGGGTATGCGCGGGTGTCGACGCGCCAGCAGTCCACGGATCGGCAAAAGGCCGATCTGCTAGAGGCCGGGATCCGGCGCGATGACCTCTACGTCGATCACGGGGTTTCAGGTGCTCGAGCGTCACGGCCACAATTTGATCGCGCGCTCGACGCACTGCACGAGGGAGACACGCTGGTCATCACGACGTTGGATCGCCTGGGCCGGTCGACTCAGAGCATGCTGGCGTTCGCGGACGAGCTACGCGGTCGTGGTGCAGGCCTTCGCGTGCTCAACCTCGGGGGAGGGGACGTGGACACGTCAACTCCGATGGGGTCAATGCTGTTCACAATCATGGCGGCGCTTGCGCAGATGGAGCACGAGATCAAGCGCGAGCGGGTGGTCGATTCCATCAGCAAGCGTCGAGCTGCCGGCAAGAACCTCGGCGGCCGTCCGCAGAAGATCACTGACAGCCAGATCCAGTCCGCGTTGCGCCTGGTCGAGGCGGGGGAGCCGGCCGCTCAGGTCGCCCGGGATCTGGGCATGTCCCGAGCGACGTTCTACCGCCGCTCGCGCACCTCAGACCCGAGCCGTGGTTAGGGCAGACCGCATCGACGCGCGGACTCTCGACATCACGGCGTCCGAGGACGGGACCGCAGTCGTAGTGGTGGACTCCTTCGCGAGAGCGAGCGCGGCGCCGCGGATCAACGCGGGGATCAGAGTGCTGGCCGCGCTCGCCTAACCTGCAAGCTGAACCGCGCGTTCGAGGGAGCGCACGAAGCGCTCCCGGTTCCCTGTTTGAGCGAAGGACTGCCCGGCGGGGTGCGGCGCATGGATTGATACGTACTTCTCGCCGACAAATGGCGCGACGTGCCGGTCCCAGCCGGCCTGCGCCTTCTTTCCGCTAGCGATGACAACGCGCAGGTCCGGGAGGACGGCTAGCAGCCGGCGTAGTTCGGACGCACCTTGCCCGAGTTCGTCAGCGGTCGGTTTCACATCTGCTCGGCCGAGAACCCACGGGTTGATGTTCCAGGCCAGCACGTATTCGTGGAGCCCGACGTCGTTACGGGCCGTCCAAACGTTCTGCGCTGTCAGGTCGTTGTTGTCGACGGAGATGAAGCCGGAGCCACCCCACTCGGGAACCGTTTTGGGGCCAGGTGCTTCGAAGAGCAGGAGCGCTCGGGCCTCTACCCCCGCCTCGGCTGGGTCGAAGTGCGGAATGACGATGTCGGGCTGTCTCGGGCGGCGGCGTTCGACAACCTCTGCTGCCCAAGCGCGGAGTGGCTGGACGCGTGGCTCCGTCTTGAGGAGGTCTAGCCGTTCGCGGACTGCTTCAGGGCTTTTCAAACCACGGGGAGCGGGAAGGTACATCGGTTGCTGCCGTTCAGTCTCTAGTAGGAGGGGGTGCGTACGTGACTTCGGTCGAGCGATTCCGCATGGACGCTCTCGAAGCGGGCGAGGTCGGTGTGGATCTCCGACGTCGCCTGGAGTAGGGCATCGAGTCTCAGTGAGGGAACCTTGCCGTACTGGTAGACGAAGTTCGGTGCGTAGTGGTTGAACTCGTTCCGCCCCGCGGGAGTTGCAGAGAGGACTGTCGGAAGTGTGAAAAGTTCCGGGAGCGATCGGGCGAGCGAGGCTCGCTGCTCCCGTGCAGCAGGACTACCGCCTTGAAGTGCGGGGTCGGTGAAGATGACCACTCGGCGGAACTGTGGACCTTGAAGCTGCCATCCAGCCCAAAGGTCGATTCCTTGGACCAGCACGTGCTCGAAGGACTCGACGAGCGCGACCGAACGGGTCATCCCGTGGCCAATTGACCGCGCTCGACCTGACGTGTCCCGGCGGAGGGCGCTAGCGATGCGCTGCGACCGGGCCTTCTGCAACGCAGCGCGGGTCTGGGAACTCCCCACCGCACCCAACATCGTCTCCGGAAGCCACGCTTCCTCCTGATCGGACGTCACGTCGACGGCGGAGATCAACTGCTGAAGGTCACCGATCAGCGCTGTGTATCGACGCATTGTCTCCACCTCGTAGGACTCCCTAGCAGGGAGAGCTGCCTCGATTCTGCGCGCCAGTTCCGCATAGCTGAGGTACTGCCAACCGTTCTGCGTCACGAGGTTTCCACTGGCGCTGGCGTGCAGGACCGGCGCCGACATTGCGAGCAGGCAGAAGGCGGGAGGCGAACCTCGCCACGCCGCGGCGAGTTGCGCGTACTCGTCCAGCTGGTTGATGTCGGGCATCGCGAACACCTTGTTCTCGATCACCAGGGGTGCGCGGTCAGGCCACCGCAGCACCAGATCCATGTTCTGACGCTCTCGCTCAACGAGGCGCGCCGTGCCCGCACCGGGTGCACTGAGTGGCAGAAAAACTGTATCCGCGGCATCAGGCAACGTCTCGAAGAACCAGGCGAGCAGGTTGCTGTGAAACAACTCACGCTGCCCATGCATCAGGCGACCCAACACGTTCTTCTCCACGCGGCCAGCGAGCTCAGTGAAGTCCATCCCCCACTTATATCGGTCGGCACCGACACCCTCACCGCCGGGCTAGACCGCGACGCGGGCTCAGCTCTGGTCCCCCCCGTTGGCGGGTTCGCTGCGCTGGCTGTGAAGGGCGGTGGTTCGGGTGTCGGATGGGAATCTTCGACGGCTGTTCGCTCGGAAGCGCCGCGAGAACGCGACGGAGGGCGCACGCGAGAAGTACTACCGCGTGTACGTCACCGCCGAGGAGGACGCGGCGTTGCAGGCTCGTGCCGTGGTGGCCGGTGACATCACCGTCCCGCGGTTGCTGTTCGAGTCCGCGATGAACGCCCAGGTGCGTACCGACGCGGAGTGGAAGAGCGTTGTAGCTGAGCTGATGCAGGTGCGCGCCGATTTGGGCGGCATGGCTCGGAACCTCAACCAGCTCGCCCGGTTCGCGAACACCGAGGGTCAGTTCCCGGCGCAGGTGGAGGAGTTCCGTGCGCAGTTCGCGGCGTTGGTGCCGCAGATCAGTGCAGCGTGCCGGTCGGTGGCGGGGAAGTGATCCCGAACGTCACGTACGGCTCGCAGATGGGCGGACTGATGAGCTATCTCGCCGGCCCGGGCCGTTCGGACGAGCACACGGAGCAGCATTTGATCGCGGGGGATTCCGCGATCATGGCGCTGCACGGGTACGAGGTGCTGGACCGTGCTGCCGAGTTGGCGATCGCCCGCGATCTTGACGAGCCGGCGGAGCTCTACGGCACGAAGGTCATCCGGTCCGTGAAGCAGTTCGACCGCGAGACGGGCAAGCCGATCGTGGACCCTGCGACGGGCAAGCAGGCCGTCGTCAAGCAGGACGCTCACGTGTGGCACTGCTCGCTCTCCCTCAGCGCCGAGGAGGGCTCGCTGACGGACGGGAAGTGGGGCGCGATCGCTACCGATTTCGTGCAGCGCATGGGCTTCGCGGGCGATGACATCGGGAAGGCGAACGCGCGATGGGTCGCCGTCCGTCATGGCGCGTCGAAGAACGGGAACGACCACATCCACATCGCCGTTTCCCTCGTCCGCGAGGACGGGACGAAGGCGCACATCCCCTACGACAAGCGCCTGAGCCAGAAGGTCGCCCGCGAGCTGGAACGTGACCACGGATTGACGCAGCTCCACCCCGAGGGGCGCGAGCTGGGAGAGCGCGGGATCGTCCCCGGAGCGCGCGAGGCGGCACGTTCGCGCAGCGCCATTGAGCCCGACGTGCGCCGCTTGGAGCGCAGCGTCCGAGCTGCTGCATCGTCCAGCGTGGACGAGGGCGAGTTCGTGCGCCGGATGCGTCAAGAGGGTCTGCTGGTGCGCCCGCGGTTCGCGGTCGGACGCAACGACGTCGTGCAGGGCTACAGCGTGGCGCTGCGCCCTGAGAAGGACGAGCCGGTGCGCTGGCACGGAGGAGGGACGCTCGCCCGCGACCTCACCCTCCCGCGGCTGCGCGAAGGCTGGCCGGACGACCCCACGAAGGCGACGGAGGCTGCCGAGGAGTGGCGCGCGACGTCCAAGAACCCGTGGCGCTACCAGCCGGTGAATCCCGGCCGGGAGGTCGCGGAGCCGTCGCCTCAGCTGTTCGAGAAGTACGCCACGGACATGGACCGGCTGCACGACTACATCAGGTCCGTGGATCCCTCCGACAAGGCGACGTGGGCGCACGTTGCACGCGAGACGGCCGGCGCTTACGCGGCGTGGTCCCGGCGCATGGAGCCCACCCCGGGACCGCTCGCGGACGCTGCGCGATCGCTGGCCCGGTCGGCGCACCTGCGGGCGCACGAGAGTGCTCCGCGACCGGCGGGCATGCCGTCGAGCTCCGCGTCGACCGCGCTCATCCTGGCGGCGGCCGGGAAGAACAAGAACGCGGCCGCGGAGCTGCTGCTGTTCCGTCAGCTCGCGAAGACCAGCCACGCGATCATGAGCGCCCACAAGGCAGCCGGAGACACCCGCCGATCAGCGGAGCTGTCGTCCACCTTGCAGCGCCAGTTGACGCAAGTCCGCGACGGCTACTCCACTTGGATCCCATCGGTGAAGGCCGCGGAGCGCGAGCAGCAGTGGCAGGCACTCCCGGACGAGCTGAAGGAGAACCGCCGGCTCACACAGGCGTCGTTCGGTTCGGGTAGCCCGGTGCCGACGACGCTGACCAAGCGCGAGTAGGAAGCTGCGGATCAGCTCGCACGCCGAGCCCGCGAGAGCCGCACCCAGCCAGACACCGATCGCGGCGACCGCGGCCGATGACCCGCACTAGGCAGAACAACGAGGGGACCCCATGAGTGACGACGACGAGGTAGGCCAGGAGGTCGGTCAGAGTGTCCGGATCGCGTTGACGATCGCCCTGCAGATGGGCGAGAAGTTCGCCCGGCTGCGCGAGGAGCTGGCACGCGACGCGCAGGCACGTTCCGCAGCGCAGGCGCGCGAGCTGTCCGCGCGGTTCGACGCCGAGCGCGGCGCTGCACGAGCGACGTTGCAGATCGTGGATCGGCCCGACTGGTGGGAGAAGGCGAGCGTCCAGGACATCGCGAAGATCGCAGAGACGGCGCAGGCGTGGAAGACCCACGACCCGATCGCGGAGCGCGCCGCGGCCGTTGTGTAGCGCGAAGTGCTCGAGCGCTACGGTGTCGACACCGCCGTGCTGCGCGACGCGGCCGGTCAGGGGAAGTCGGAGCTGGACCTGGCGAAGGAATGGGCCACCAACTCCGCGCCGGAGCATTACCACCGCCACGACGACGACCGCCTCACCATGCAGGTGGGCGATCGCGCGGAGCCGGACGTGAACGCGGAGCGCGCTCTGATCACCGACTATCGCGCCGCGCTCGCGGGCGACGCCGGCACCCTCGAACTCTCCGCGGCCGAGGAGTGGAAGCGCGACACCGACCCGGCCGGGTTCCAGGACTACCGCGTGCAGACGTCGATCGACTGGACCGACGCCGGCCAGGTGTCCTCCCCGGACCCCGCGGCCGTCGCCGCTGCGCGAGCGGGGCTCGTGGAGGAGTGGAAGGACGCGGTAGTCCCCGAGCGCGCTCGAGCGGCAGCAGAGGTCACCGAAGCGCAACTGCAGATCGCGGAGGCCGACCGGCTCGACCGCGCGAACGACGCTCGCGGCCAGGACGCCGCTCGAGAAACCCCCGGCGCCTCCGACGTCGACAACGGTCGCGCGGAGATGGCTGCACAGCTCGAAGATCGCGCGAACGACTACGACCGCGATGCGGCAGCCGGAGGCACTGTCAACGCGAATCCCGACGAGCTGCGCGAGCTCGCCGCCGACGCACGCGCTCAGGCACAGCTCTTCCGCGACGACGCCCCCATGGAGCGCCAGGACGCCGCTCAGGGCCCCGGGACGGCTACGGGCGATTCCACACGCCCCCCGCATCCGATTCTCGCGCGTCAGCGGCGCGCCAGGCCGGTGAGGCTTCCTACGACAGCGCGGACCGCCGGCAGTCGATGATCGCGGCGATGGAAGCCAAGGGAGTCCCTCCGCACGCGATCGAAACGCGCATGAGCGCCGATGCCGCGCACGCCTCCCCCGCCAGCGCCGCGGTGTCCAGCACCGCCCGGAGCGGCTCCATTCAGCAGACGCGCCGCACCCGCGGCAGGGGTCAAGGAGCGGACCGTAGCGACCTCGGACGCTGAGGCACACCACGCAAAGAAGGGGAGCAACCAGTCGGATGCTCCCCTTCGCTGTTGCCTTGGGCTCAGGCTGTCGCCTCCCGCGCCGCCACCACTTCGGTTTAGAGCGGGGGCTGGTTGTCGTCCTCGAAAATGCCGACCGGTGGCGGCGTGCAGGACAGAGTGTTTCGGCGCCCGCTGACAGGGCCAGGAGGGCGAGGGTACATTCGACCGCCCCGCCGGAGTCAGCCAGTTCAACGAGGATGTTGCGACTTTCCTGACGCGCCTCGATCCAATGACGCAGGAGGAGGCCTTTCTGATTAGGCCGCAAGTCGTTGTCGGGCTCGCCTGACTGCCTGATCGGTCGGGAGCCCCGCTCGTATGTCTATCACAATCCGTCGGGCTTCTTCTCGGAATCTGACGCGCGCTTTCTCGTATGCTGGCAGTAGTGTCTCATTGTCGTCATCGAGCAAATACCGCAAGGTTAGGCCGCCCGCCCTTAACCCCCATTCGTGATTGTCTGGCTCGGTATTCACCTCGATTATCACGCTCGGAGCGTAGATGCCGTACCTTCCAAGTTGACGCATGTTTGGATCGAGCATCAAGGAGTGCTCATCCGATGTCAGTACCAAGTGGCCGGTGTCCTTACCATTGGGACGTTGGTCGTCTAAGCGCGCCGCTTCGTCAGGGCCGAGTAGGGCTGTAGCCCGCGGCCCCATTACGATCTGCGTTCCCGTTCTTTGGTCGGAGCCCATGACTGATACGGGTCGGGGGTGGAGCTCCTGGCCTAGCTCTGCCGCAATTTCATAGAGAAAACCTGCAGCACTGGCGCAGTCCGGGGTGGTCCCGAAGAGGTCGCCAACAACGATTGCGGCTGCACGCAATTCATCAACCCGGCTGATCGACGGAACCGCAGTTGCGATCGCTGCTCGTGCCGCAGCACGTGCTGCCTTGTTCTTGGCTGCCCTACCCACGGCACCGCCCCCCATGCTCGCGACTAAGTATGCAGGTCGAGTGCGCGCCGGCCATCGAGTGGCGCCCTTCGGGTACTCTGCGCTCATGGATGAGCACGTTTATCAAGGGGCTGCGACGGCGCAGGACGCGCCGGAACTCGCAGCCCTCGCGCGCGCTGAGATGCCCACGATGACGTTCCTGCACGATCCGGACCGGTGGGCGCATCGGTTCGACACCGGCACGTCGATTCGTAGTAGTTGGACCTTGGTCCTGCGAGCGGGTCACCCCTCCGGCGAACTCATCGGGTTCAGCTGGGTGGATGACGCGATGTTCGTCGATGCCAACGTGGTCGAGCCGTGGTGGTGCATCAACGCCCTCGTGGTCGCCCCCGAGTACCGGAGGCGCGGGTACGGAACCGGCTTACTCAAGGTGGTCCTTGAAACCGCGCGTGCTGCGGGCGCGGTACTCGTTTATGGGCAGAGCTTGCCGGCCGCAATACCGTTCTGGCGCGAAGCAGGATTCATTATCGGCGGAGAAGAGGAAGCCTTACGAACGCATCATCCGGCTCGGAGGGCTACCGGAGATCCCGTCATGCTCACTATGGCACCTGGCCATTCCGACCGTTGGTTCGTGAAGTACACCGTTAGCGCCAAGGGGTCAGTGCAATCGGGACTTTTGCCCGCCTCCCTTCTCTGACTCCTGAAACCGTTCCGCCGCGGCGGCAACCAGAAGGATAGGCTACTTTGCATAAGGTGGAGGTATTAGAAGGATTTGAGTCCTGGTGGCGTTCCCAGGACTGGGGATCGGTCCCCGATTGGGTCGCTGGGCTTGGCGCTGTAGGAGCTATCCTCTTCGGTGTCGCAACTGCCAGGCGTGAGTTGACCACACGTCGGACTGCCTGGGCGGACCAATTTGTGGTGAATGTACATTTCCTCGAGCAGTCGACTGATAACCGTACGCGATTCCGCGGCACGGCCTATAACTTGGGAGAAGCTCCTGTAACCGATCCCTTTATCGACTACTTCGATCTGCGAAGTCAACGTCTTGTGTTTCCGATCGGCGAGATGCGTGAGGACGCGAAGGTGAGACAGGTTCTCGGAGGAACGAGCAGCGACTTTGGCGTCTCGAGAGTCAAAGGTGGAATGACGGGTATTTTTGGCGGCCCGCGTGCCATCGATCGGAAAACTTTTCGACCGCTTGTAGTCTTCACTGACGGTCATGGCGTTAAGTACGTCCGAAACATTGCGACAGATCGCTATATCTCGCTTAGAAAGTATGACAGGCGATGCCGAAGGAACCCGTTGCCACCCACTTCCGGTAACGGTGGCTAGGCGTCACCCGTAGAGGCGCGCAGGCCAGTGTCCTCGCGGGCCGCTACCACGTCGGTATAGAGCGGGGGTTGGTTGTCGTCCTCGAACATGCCGGCCGGTGGCGGCGTGTAGGGCAGCGGATCTCCGATGTCGTTCTCGTCGCGAGAGTCCGCGAACGGCCCATCCATCGACAGGAGCACGTTCATGTGCGGGTCGCAGTGGTTGACCCACCAGGTGCTCGGCCCGTCCGTCTCGTCTCGTCGTGCGGCCTCCCACGCCCGCCACAGGGCTTCGATGCGCTGCACTGCCTCCTTGCTCTCCCACCAGGCCGCTTTCCAGCGCATGCCGCCCCCGGAGCCGTAGGCGATCACCCGGCGCCGGTAGGTGCTGATGAGCTGCTTGCGCACGAACTCATCCGCGGACCCGTAGTGCGTCGTCACTGCCTCCTCGTCTTGCGCCGGAGCGTGCTCCGAGGCGGGTGCGGAGTCCTCACCGCCGAACGGGTCGAAGTCGTCTGCGGTCATGCTTCCTCCATAGCGGCGGTAGTGACGAGGGGCGGCGTGGTCGGTGCGGGCTTGCCCGCTTTGTGGTTCGCGATGGAGGCGTTGATCGACTCCACCAGCGCCTTGGGTCCGTCGAACAACGGGACGGTGCGCAGGATCGCGGCAAGGTTACCGGAGGACATCATCACCGCGCGCCCGATCTTGCGGCCCTTCCGCGGTGTGGGGAGGTTCGCCAGCTCCGCGCCGTCGAGGATCAGTTCGCGCTTCAACGCGCTCGTGGTCGAGCGCACACCCTTGTTCATGCTCGCGGAGGTCGTCTCCCGGTCGTAGGTGCCGATCAGGTCGGACACCATGCGCAGGACCCTGAACCGACCCCTTGACAGCACGGTGCTCGGAGCTGAGTGACGCGATGCGCTCACACGCACCGCTCGAGCAAAGGCTCGCTCCCTCCTCCCTCCGCCGTCACACCCAACTAGGAGGTACCACAGGGGCTCGCGGGTATGTAAACGCCCAGCCCCCATGCCCGTCGGCCACCCTTCCCGGCCACAGGGCCACGCCGCCGGGCCTGCGAAGCCCCGCGTTACCTCTTCTAGCGTTCCATAGCGGAACGCAATAAAGTCACTGCCTCGAAGGTAAGTTTCGGCTGGCTGGTCTGAATTGCTTGCCCGACCCATTTGATGCCATTCTCATCAGCCTTGATAGACGCGGTTCCAACGGGTTCCGAAAGCTCTTGGGCTGTATCCATACCATGAAGTAGTGCGGCTTCCACTCCTTCGGACGTGAGAAGCTGTTCATGCCACCCGAAAACGTTGGAGGGTCCTCTTCGATATCTATAGAGGATGAAGGCGTCATTAGGTTCCTGTGCCCAGCAGTGAATAAGTTCGATATCACCAGCACGATCTTGCTTTAGGAAGACACGCACTCCGCGCAGGAAGGCGTCGGCTGTATGTTCCGCCTGTGTCATTGCCCAACTCCTCCTAATCGACAGTAGCAGAGGAGAAGAGTAGATTTCTTCTCCTCTGCTACTGACCGAACTTACTCCGTGAACATGATCTCCGGCAGGGGCGCGTAGTCGAACGCGACCTCGGTCACGTCGCTTGCGATCTCTGCCTTCAGCTCCTCGATCTCCGGCGACGCGAGGATCTCGGCCTGCTTCGCTTGTTGGTCCGCCGTGAGCCCTTCCTCCGCAGGCGTGCTCGACCGGCTAAACGGGTTGTCGACACCTGGGTAGTCAATCGAGTACGTCACCCAGTCGGCGCAGCGAGCTTCGCCGCCCTGCTTGCAGTAGAGGGTCTGCATGCCCATCTTTCCGCCGACGGGCCATCCGTAGTACAGGTCGTACGACCGGGGATTGTAGATGCCCAGCAACTCGACCTGCTCGCGGAGCACGCACCTGCCGTCGACGCAGTCGTAGTTGCCCGCGTAGGCCTTGAGATTGTAATTGCCGTTCCCCTGCAGCGTGCTGTTCGTGGAAGCCATCACCTTCTTCATTGCGTTGGTGCTCCAGATGTTGTGCTTGTGGAAAACCTTGTCGAGGCCCCACCCGCGCTCGATGTCTGCATCGTAGAAGCCGCGCCGGATCGGGAAACTCCCATGCGTACTGCTCGACACCGTCGCGAAGGTGTCTGTACTGGGGTAGCCGGCGGGCGGTTGTGCTGCCATCACCGGTCCCGTAGAGACCAGTCCGATTCCGGTGGCTGCGATGCCCGCAATAAGCAGGCTTGCAGCGAAGGAACGGAAACGCTTCATGCGATCCACCTTTAGCTTCTTGTCTCTACTCTCATTGGCACTTCTGAATTCCCTCAATGGCATATCGAACGGCCTTTCATCTGTAGCGTTTTTTCAAATGCGGATTGATCTCCGCGTTTGAAGAACGCTTGCAGCGAAGTCAGGAACGGTCAAGAGCGGACCTTCAAGTGGCGGGATAAGTGGCGCGTTCGTGAGCGAGGAGTCTTACTCGGATCTTCGTGAATTCGGCTCTACTTCTTTCTCTCCTCCGCTTTCGCTTGCTTCAGCGCCCTCGGTTGGCGTGGCCGGAAGGGTGGCGGCCAGCGCGCTGGTGAGATCACTTCGGGGGCCGCCCGCAATGCGACTCTCGTTGGCAGCACACTCCGATCGACCATATGAGTATGTGTCACGTTCCAGGCGTGTGGTGAGAGGATGAAAGGTATGACAGGAGCGAAAAATCGCAGCACACCAGTGAAACCACTCCAAGATCGAGCTCATCGAACGCGAGCCGCGATCGTCGCGGCGGCACGCGAAGTCGTCATCGAGGTGGGTAGAGATCGGGCGACAACCGCCAAGGTGGCGGCTCGCGCCAGCGTCGGCATCGGCACTCTCTACCGGTATTTCGTCGATTTCGCGGATGTGCTCGAGACTGTTTATGCAGAGGATCCGATCTACGATAGACATCAGGCGGTACTGAGAGCTGCGCACAAGGCGACCGACTCGGAGAGCGCCGAGACCGTCGCGGTGGAAGCTCTTCAAGAACTCATAAAGGAACTCAGGGCTGAGTCGCTTCTCGAAGCCGAGCTGCGTCTTTACACCTGATCTCGGGATCGTGCGAGCAACCCGCGGTGTCCGCTCGCATCGCAGAAGGCCTTCGTTTGTTCAGCGAGCGCACGCATCGGATGCCTCGCCACGAGGGACCATCAGCGCTCGCCGCCCGACCGCTCCCCGAACTCCACGAGCTTCGCGAACAGGTCCTCGATCAGCCAGCGGGTGTCGAACGCCTCGCAGACCCGGATCGTGTACGGCCCGGATTCGGGCAGGAGCTCGCCGTCCGCGGAGAACCGCGGTGCGCGGCGCTTCCGCCAGCGTCCGCCGGCGGGGTTCATCACGGCGCCGATCGCCGGGCTGTCACCCAGCGACCGGAAGTCGAGCGGCCCGTACGGGATGGTGTCGTTGAACGCGATCAGCTGGTCCACCAGGTAGTCGCCGAGGGGGCTGGTTCCGCGCAGCCGGGTCCGCAGCTCGGCGTGTCCGACTCCGACTCCGGAGTACACGGGCATCGGGATCTGCCAGAGGGCGATGCCCGACTCGAGCACCAGATTCGCGGCGCCGACGTCGTTGATCAGGTTGAACTCGGGGCTGTAGGCGGGGATCTCGTCGTAGGGCGGGCCGCCGACCCAGACGACCACGACGTCGCGGGAGGCGATCGACGGCTCGAGCAGCAGGGCGGCGGCGACGTCGGTCAGCGGCCCGAGCACGGCGATCCACAGCCGGCCCGCGTCGCGCAGGGCCTCCGCGACGATCAGGCGGGCGCCGTCGGATGCCGTCGCGGGCAGGGCCGACTCGGCGCCGTCGACGACGGTCACCGTCGATCCCGCCAACTCCACGATGCGGTCGATCTCGGCGCGCGACTCCGGCATGCTCCCCGGCCGGCCGAAGTGCGCGGCGACCAGGCCGCGGACGTCGAGGGTCTCGGTCAGCAGCGCCTGGACGATCGCGAACTGGTCGTCGGCCTCGTTCGCGGCGTCGGTGCTGACGATCAGGCGGTGCGGGGGAGGCGGGGTCATGCGGACTCGCGCTGCACGAGGGTCGTCGCGAGGATCGGCTGCCGGTCGACCGGGCGGCCCTGCACGACGGCGACGACGGTCTCGGCGGCGACGCGGCCCATGTCCTCCAGGGGCTGCCGGATGGTCGTGAGGGTCGGATCCGAGGTGGTCGCGATGACGACGTCGTCGAAGCCGATGACGGAGACGTCGGCGGGGACGCGGCGGCCGGACGCCTGGAGCACGCGGATCGCGCCGTTGGCCATCAGGTCGGAGGAGGCGAAGACGCCGTCGAGGTCGGGGTGGCGCTGCAGGAGGCGGGCCATCGCGGCGGAACCGCTCTCGAGGGTGAAGGCGCCGTGCACGATCGGGCTGGAGTCGAGGCCGAGCTCGGTGAGCTCGTCGCGCCAGCCTCGGATGCGGTCGCGGGCGGGCTCCATGTCGTGCGGGCCGGCGATGATGCCCAGGCGCCGGCGGCCGGAGTCGGCGAGCGCGCGGGCGGCGAGGCGGCCGCCTCCGTAGTTGTCGGAGTCGATGACGATGGCGTCCTCGGGCAGGGCGACGCGCGGGCGGCCGACCCAGGCGATCGGCACGGGGGAGTCGGCCAGCGCCTGGGCGAGGTGGGTGATCTCGTGCTGGAGGATCACGATCGCGCCGTCGACGGCCCGCGAGCGGAGGAAGCGGGGGATGCGGTCGCTGTCGTCGTGGTCGGCGGGCAGCAGCACGGGCTGCACCTCGCCGGCGTACAGGCCCTTAGCGGCGCCCTTCAGCACCGAGGTGAAGAACGTCCCGGTGAGGCTGTCGAGCTCGTTGAAGGCGACGATCAGGGCGATGGCCCCGGCCCGCCCGCCGCGGAGCATCCGGGCGGCGCTGTTCGCCTCGTAGCCGAGGGACTTCGCGGCGCGCTCGACCGCGGCGGTCATCCGGACGTCGACATTGGTGCCGCCTGCGAGCACCCGGGCGGCGGTGGCGCGCGAGACGCCCGCGGCCTGGGCGACGTCCACCAGCGTGGGTCGAGTCATGCTGCTTCCTTCTGCGAGGGGAGGTTCCGGCTTCCGCGCCTCCCCGCGGAGCACGGTGGGGAGAACGTCGGAGTGAAGACTCGCACGGGGCGGCGGGCGGCCGTCCGGAACTGCTCGATTTGCGAAACTTCCCTTTGATACTAGGCGGAGATCGTTATCTCGTGGAGACCGGTTCTCGCTTGCATCGTGCTCGCGGGCGGGTTAGGTTTGCCGCCAAGAGATCGTTCTCTGAGGCCCGCCCTCACCGAAACCCTGCGAATCCCCAACGAAGAGGAATTGTCGTGAAAAGAAGCCTGACGGCCGTAGCCGCAGCAGCAGCAGTAGTCGCGCTCACCCTGACCGGGTGCTCGTCCGGAGGGGGAGGAGGCGCCTCGGACGACCCGAACGCCGAAGCCACCTTCTGGTCCTTCACCGGCATCAACGCCAAGGACAGCGTCGACGAGTACCTCGCGAAGATGCCCGACGCGAAGATCAAGCTCTCCGAGGTCGGCAGCACGACCGAGACCGCCACCGCCCTCACCGCGGCCCTCGCCGGCGGCAAGGTGCCCGACCTGGTCATGATCCAGAACGACGACCTGCCCCAGTTCGTCGCCAACAGCTCGAACTTCCTCGACCTGCGCACCCTCGGCGGCGACGACGTCGCCTCCACCTACCTCCCGTGGGCCGCCTCCGCCGCGACCGCCGACGACGGCTCCGTCGTGGGCGTCCCGACCGACGTCGGCGGACTGGGCTTCGCCTACCGCGCCGACCTCTTCGAGCAGGCCGGCCTGCCGACCGAGCCCGACCAGGTCGCCGAGCTCTGGAAGGACTGGCCGTCCTTCATCGAGACCGGCAAGAAGTACACCGACGCGACCGGCAAGCCGTTCGTCGACAACATCGAGACCAGCGTCTTCTTCTCGACCGTCAACCAGGTCTCGGAGAAGTACTACTCGCCCGACGGCGAGCTGGTCTACGACACCAACCCGCAGGTGAAGGACGCGTTCCAGGTCGCCGTGGACACCAAGGACGCCGGCATCAGCGCCGGCATCGCCGCCTGGTCCTCGGGCTGGGCCCCGGGCCGCGCGAACGGCGCCTTCGCCGTGACGATCGCCCCCTCGTGGATCCTCGCCGGCATCAAGACCGACGCCCCCGACACCGCCGGCAACTGGCGCGTCACCAGCGTCCCCGGCATCGGCGGCAACTGGGGCGGCAGCGTCATCGCCATCCCCGCCCGCGCCGAGCACCCCGAGGCCGCCTGGCAGTACATCAAGACGATGATGTCGGCCGAGGGTCAGACCGACCACTTCAAGGCCTCGGGCACGCTGCCCGCCGCCACCGAGGCGGTCGCCAGCGACGAGGTCCAGTCGTACACCGACCCGTTCTTCGGCGACTCGAAGATCGGCGAGGTCATGGCGACCTCCGTCGAGCAGTTCCCGTCCTTCTACAACGGACCGGATACCACCCCGATCAACGGGGCGCTCCTCAACACCCTCGTCGAGCTGGAGGCCGGCAACGTGACCTCCGACAAGGCGTGGTCGACCGCACTCGACACGGCCAAGCAGGCCATCGGCGGCTGATCGCCCCACCCACCCGAGCGGCCCGGCGCCTCGCGCGCCGGGCCCCTCCCCCCTTTCTCGACGGAGGTACTCCCGTGTCAACGGTGACAGCAGCACCACCCCGCAAGCAGCGCAAGCAGCCCAGCGCGCCGGTCCAGAAGGCCGCGCGGATCCGCAACTCCCTCTCGGAGCGGATCGCCCCCTACGCGTACGTCGCGCCCTTCTTCATCATCTTCATCGTCTTCGGGCTCTTCCCGCTCCTGTTCACGTTCTACGTCTCGCTCTTCGACTGGAACCCGATCGGCGAGCAGACCTTCGTCGGCATCGCGAACTTCCAGCAGCTCTTCGCCGACTCCCGGTTCTGGAACGCGCTGGTCAACACCTTCGGCATCTTCATCATCTCGACGGTGCCCCAGCTGCTGTTCGCCCTCTTCCTCGCGCACCTGCTGAACCACGCCCGCCTCCGCTGGGCGAACTTCTTCCGCATGGCACTGCTGGTGCCGTACATCACCTCCGTCGCGGCGACCGCGATCGTGTTCGCGCAGATCTTCGACAAGAACTTCGGCCTGATCAACTGGTTCCTCGGCATCTTCGGACTGCCGTCGATCAACTTCCTCGCCACGAACTACGGCTCCTGGATCGTCATCTCGACGATGGTCTTCTGGCGCTGGTTCGGCTACAACACGCTCCTCTACCTGGCGGGCCTGCAGTCGCTGCCCCGCGAGATGTTCGAGGCGGCCTCCGTCGACGGCGCGTCCAGCTGGCAGCAGTTCCGCCACCTGACCATCCCGGCGCTGCGCCCGATCATCGTCTTCACCGTGATCATGTCGACCATCGGCGGTCTGCAGATCTTCACGGAGGCGCTCCTGGTGGCCCCTGAATCGGGCCTCACCTGCGGCGCCGGCCGGCAGTGCCAGACGCTGGCGCTCTTCCTCTACGAGCAGGGCTTCGGCCAGTTCAAGTTCGGCTACGGATCCGCCATCGGCGTCGTGCTCTTCGTGATCGTGGTCCTCGTCTCCCTCCTCAACTTCTACCTCTCCACCCGCACCCGGAAGGAGGCCGTCTGATGTCGGATGTGATCGACCAGGCCGTCCCGCAGACGCTGGCCCCCACGGTCCAGAAGGCACAGCTGCCGAAGCGGCGCGGGAAGGGCGGCGGAGTCGGCTGGCCGACCTACGTCTTCCTCGTGATCGCGGTGCTCGTCTCGATCTTCCCGCTCTACTACATGTTCGTCGTCGCGTCGGTCGGAGCGACCGCCGTCACGTCGATCCCGCCGCGCCTGTACCCGGGCACGAACTTCATGGCGATCGCCGAGAAGGTGTTCGACACCGTCCCGTTCATCGCCTCGATGCTGAACAGCCTCATCGTGTCGCTGAGCATCGCCGTCATCTCGGCGATCCTCTGCGCGATGGCCGGCTTCGCCTTCGCGAAGCTGCAGTTCCCGGGCCGCAACGTGCTGTTCCTCATCGTGCTGCTGACCATGACGGTGCCGGCGCAGCTGAGCATCATCCCGCAGTACCTGATCGTCTCGGCGCTCGACTGGGTCGACACCCTCCAGGCGATCATCGTGCCGGGCCTGGCCAGCGCCTTCGGCATCTTCTGGATGCGGCAGCACATGTCCACGACGGTCAGCGACGAGCTGATCCAGGCGGCCCGCATCGACGGCGCCAACTCGTGGCAGCTGTTCTGGCGCATCGCCTTCCCGGTGGTCCGCCCCGCGGCGTTCGTCCTCGGACTGATCACCTTCACCGCGGTCTGGAACGACTTCATGTGGCCGTTCATCGTCCTCAAGTCGCCGGAGCTGTTCACGGTGCAGATCGCGCTGAAGCAGCTGCAGGCCAACCGCTCGATCGACGTCGCCCTGGCGATGGGCGGATCGTTCATGGCCACCCTTCCGCTGCTGATCGCGTTCTTCTTCGTCGGCCGCCGGATGGTGTCCGGGATCATGGACGGGGCGTTCAAGGGCTGATGCACGACGCTTCCCCAGCACTGCCCGGGACGGACGCCGTGCGTCCTCCCGGGCGGGACTGGCGGGACCGCGCTCTGCCTCCGGCCGAGCGCGCCCGCCTCCTGACCCAGGAACTCACCCTCGAGGAGAAGGCGGCGCAGCTCGGCTCCGTCTGGCTCACCGACTCCGCCGACGACTTCGCCCCGAAGCTCGACGACGGGCCCGCCACGGGCGACGACCTCTTCACCGGCGGCCTCGGCCAGCTGACCCGCGTGTTCGGCACCGAGCCGGTCACCGTCCCCGAGGGCGTCCGCCGGCTCCGCGAGCTGCA
The DNA here is from genome assembly GCF_002932695.1 of Rathayibacter sp. AY1D2. Taxonomy (NCBI): domain Bacteria; kingdom Bacillati; phylum Actinomycetota; class Actinomycetes; order Micrococcales; family Microbacteriaceae; genus Rathayibacter; species Rathayibacter sp. AY1D2. The sequence goes on from NZ_PSVX01000001.1 coordinate 114,280, forward strand.
GGAGCGCGTGGTCGCCGGCAGCCGCCTCGGCATCCCGGCCATCGCGCACGAGGAGTGCCTCACCGGCCTGGCCGCGTACGGCGCGACCGCGTTCCCCACTCCGCTCGCCTGGGCGGCCACCTTCCACGAGGAGCTCGTGGGCGAGATGGCGGAGGCGATCGGCTCGGACATGCGCGCCCTCGGCATCCACCAGGGCCTCGCCCCGGTCGTCGACGTCGTGAAGGACTACCGCTGGGGCCGCGTCGAGGAGACCCTCGGCGAGGACCCGTACCTGGTCTCGCAGCTCGGTGCCGCCTACGTGGCGGGGCTGGAGGGGACCGGCGTCGTCGCGACGCTGAAGCACTTCGTCGGGTACGCCGCCTCCCGCGGCGCTCGCAACCACGGACCCGTGAGCATGGGGCCGCGCGAGCTCGCCGACACGGTGCTGCCTCCGTTCGAGGCAGCTCTGCGGCACGGCGGCGCCCGCAGCGTGATGACCTCGTACACCGACATCGACGGCGTGCCCAGCAGCGCCAGCCGGCACCTGCTGACGACGCTGCTCCGCGACCGCTGGGGCTTCGAGGGCACGGTCGTCGCCGACTACTGGGCGGTGCCGTTCCTCCAGGCCATGCACCACGTCGCGGTCGACGCGGCCGACGCGGGGCGCCTGGCGCTGCACGCCGGGGTCGACGTCGAGCTGCCGCAGACGGCGGCGTACGGCGAGCTGCCGCGCCTGATCCGCGAGGGCGTCGTCGACGAGGCCGACCTCGACCGCTCCGTGGCCAGGCACCTCCGCCACAAGTTCGAGGCGGGCCTGCTCGACGGCGGCCCGCTGGTGCCCGAGGGGGCCGAGGAGGTCGACCTCGACAGCGCCCGCAACCGCGCGATCTCGTCGCGGATCGCGGAGGAGTCGGTCGTGCTGCTGCGCGACGAGGACGTCGCGGGGCTGCTGTCCTCCGGCTCGCTCGCCGTCGTGGGACCGGCCGCGGACCAGTTCCGCAGCCTGGTCGGCTGCTACGCGTTCCCCAACCACGTGCTCTCCAAGCACCCCGGCCACGACCTCGGGCTGTCGATCCCGACGGTGCTGACGGCGCTGCAGGAGGAGTTCGGAGCGTCGCGCGTGCGCTTCGCGGAGGGCGGCTCGATCACCTCCGCGTCGACCGACGGCGTGCAGGAGGCGGTGGACCTCGTCCGCGGCTCCGATGCGGCGGTCGTCGTGGTCGGCGACATCGCCGGGCTCTTCGGCGACGGCACCTCGGGCGAGGGCTGCGACGCGGCCGACCTCCGCCTCCCCGGAGCGCAGGAGCCGCTGGTGACGGCCGTGCTCGAGACCGGCGTGCCCACCGTAGTGGTCGTCCTCTCGGGCCGGCCCTATGCGCTCGGGGCGTTCGGAGCGGCGCGCGGACTCGTGCAGGCGTTCTTCCCGGGAGCGGACGGGGCGGCCGCGGTCGCCGGCGTGCTCTCGGGCCGCGTGGCTCCGACCGGGCGGCTGCCCGTGCAGATCCCGCGGCTCCCGTCCGCGTCGACCACGTACCTGCAGCCGTCGCTCGGGCTCTCGAACCCCGGGATCACGGCGCTGGACGCGACTCCGCTCTACCCGTTCGGCTACGGGCTGACCCGCGGCGCGGTGACGTACACGGAGCTGGCGACGGCGGCGGAGCTGCCGGTCGGCGGATCGCTCGACGTGGCGGTATCGCTCCGGAACGACGGCGCCGACACGGTCGAGGTGGTGCAGCTCTACGCGGGCTACCCGACTTCGGCGGTGGTGCGGCCGGTCGCGCAGCTGATCGGCTTCGCGCGCGTGCCGATCGCGGCGGGCGAGACGCTGACGGTGCACTTCCACGTCGACGCGGCCCGGCTCGCGGCGACGGGGGAGGACGGCCGGCTCGCCGTGGACCCGGGGCCGCTGCGGCTGACGGCCGGCGCCTCGGCGGCGGACGCGGCGGTGACGGCGGAGGTGTCGATCACGGGGGAGCGGCGGCTGCTCGCCGAGCGGGCGCTGCGGACCCCCTGGTCGGTGGCGCGAGGCTGAGCGGTCGGCGCCTCAGGGGGGAGGCGCCGGCCGCTCGCGGGGGCGGGCCGGTGGTGCCGGCTCGAGTCCGCGGAAGTCGCGGTACTCGCGCGCGAGACCTGCGACTTCTGCGGGGTCGGCGGCCCGGAGCGCGACGGCCGTGTCGCACCGGAGGCGCACAGCGCAAGGGGCCCGCGCGAGCCGGGGGCCCGGCCTAGCGTGGAAGGAGCGGCGCCGCCGGTGGCGGGCCGCGGAGAAGACCGATGCAGAGGAGAGTCATGCCCGCCCTGACCGACACGTTCACGCTGTCCAACGGAGTCGCCATCCCGAAGATCGGGTTCGGCACCTGGCAGATCCCCGACGGCCCCGAGGCCTACGACGCGACGACCGCCGCGCTCGAGGCCGGCTACCGCCACATCGACACCGCCCGCGCCTACGCCAACGAGGCGAGCGTCGCCCGGGCACTGCGCGACAGCGGCGTCCCGCGCGACGAGGTGTTCATCACCACCAAGCTCCCGGCCGAGGTGAAGGACTACGAGGGCGCGAAGGCGAGCTTCGAGACCACCATGGCGGCGCTCGAGCTCGACCACGTCGACCTGTACCTCATCCACGCCCCGTGGCCCTGGCAGGACATGGGCTCGGACCACCGCGAGGGCAACATCGCGGCGTGGAAGGCGATGGAGGAGATCCTCGAGGCCGGTCGCTCGCGCGCCATCGGCGTCTCGAACTTCCAGGTCGCCGATCTGGAGTCGCTGATCGCGGCGACCGACGTGGTGCCGCACGCCAACCAGATCCGCTGGTTCGTCGGCAACACCCAGGACGAGACGACCGCCTACTGCAAGGAGCACGGCATCCTCGTGGAGGGCTACTCGCCGCTCGCGACGGGCGGCCTGCTCGACAACTCCGACATCGGCGAGATCGCCGCGAAGTACGACAAGTCGGTGGCGCAGCTCTGCATCCGCTACCTGCTCGAGAAGGACGTGCTGCCGCTGCCGAAGTCGACGACGCCCTCGCGCATCGTCGAGAACGCCGACGTCGACTTCGAGATCTCGTCCGAGGACCTCGCGCACCTCGACTCGCTCGTCGACACGGAGTCCTGACCCGCGGCCGCCTGCTCCTGACGGTCCGGAGGCCGTCGCACTCGAGCTCGAGTGCGGCGGCCTCCGTCGGCTCGGCGCGTCCTGCGCCGCCTCCGCTCGCGAGTGCGCAGGAGTTGTCGCACTCGA